>CAMBEI010000018.1 GCA_945865645.1 Chitinophaga pinensis
CATATTAAAAATCATTCTCTACTTTTTGAACAAGACATTAAAAAACAATTTATTGAATGTTTTACGGTAAATAATAATAAGGCTTTTTTTAAAACAAGTAACTGCGATTTTTCATTTGACATTTTTGCCGCAACTTTTTATTTAATTACTCGCTACGAAGAATATTTGCCTCATAAAAAAGATAATTATGGAAGATATGCATATGAAAATTCTCTTGCTCAGCGAGAAGAATTTTTAAAATTTCCTTTGATAAATATTTGGGTAAAAGATTTAGCTGAAAAACTAAAAGAAAAATATACCCTATTTGATGTGCAATATTCCGTATTCAGTTTTGAGCCAACCTACGATATTGATATAGCCTATTGCTATAAATATAAAGGGATAATAAGAAATGCAGGCGGTTTTTTAAAATCTCCTTCTTTACAAAGAATACAGGTATTAATTGGTGCAATTAAAGATCCGTATGATTGCTATGCATGGTTAAAAAAATTAAATGAGCAATATCATTTGCAACCGGTTTACTTTTTTTTAGTTGCAAAAAAAAATGGCATTTATGACAAAAATATATTACCAAAAAAAGATGCTATGTGGAAACTAGTTAAACAGCATGCTAAAAAATACAAGGTCGGTTTACATCCATCTTGGCAAAGTACCGACAGTAAATTTTTACTTAAAAAAGAAAAGCAGCAGTTAAATAACATGAGTGGTCAATTAATAACGATCTCAAGACAACATTATATTCGTTTTAATTTACCAGAAGATTATCAAAAATTAATTAAAGCGGGTATTACTGATGATTATTCCATGGGCTATGGGAGTATTAATGGTTTCAGGGCTTCTGTAGCCTCCTCATTTTATTGGTATGATCTGAAAAAAGATGAAAAAACCATTTTACGCATTCATCCTTTCTGTTTTATGGATGCTAATTCTTTTTATGAACAGCGTCAAGATACTGAACAAACATGGGCCGAGTTGCAGTATTATTTATCTATTTGCAAAGCAGTAAACGGAACATTGATTACCGTCTGGCATAATAATTTTTTAGGCAGCAGTATTGAATTTAACGGATGGAAAGACCTGTATGAAAAATTTATTGCTCAGGTTCGGCAATAATATTTTTTGGATTACGCTTGATACTATAATTAACTAGAAATACACCAAATAGCGTTACAATAGAGCCCCACAATATAAAAATAGTAAGTTTTTCTTTTAACACAATTGCTGCTACAACCATCGCGACGAGGGGATTTATATAAGCATACATGGATGCAATGGCAGCTGGTAATTTTTTCATAGAATAAATAAAGGCAACAAAACTTAAAATAGATCCGGCTAATACCAAATAAATAATCGCCCACCAGGCTTCTGCAGTAATGGCGTGCATAGCAATAGCTTGTCCGGTAAAAGAGGCAAAAATGAAAAGCAAAACTGAACTTAACAGCATCTGCCAACCAATAGCATAATAAGGATTCATTTGTAAAGTACTTCGTGTTAATATTAATGAACCAAAACTCCAAGAAAGCATAGCAATGATAGATAAAAAAACGCCGAATAAAAATTCGGGCGAATGTTGCTGAAACAAAGCTTGGTAAAATACAATTGCAATACCAGTTAACCCAACAAACAAACCAATAAAAGTAAGTATGGTTACATTGCGATTTTTAAAATAAATCATTTCAATAATAACAACACTTAATGGATACAGCGCACCAACTAAAGCACTTAAACCAGTGGGAATATATTTTAAACTCCAGGTGCTTAGTCCATTTGCAAAAACAAACATAAGCAATGCCATAATAATCAGTTTGCCAAATTGTTTTTTATTGGGGAAAGGTAATTTTTTATACACCATAAAAAAAACAATAAAGCAGGTGCCTCCTAAAAACTGACGGATGGATGCCATTTGTAAAGCGGGTATATGAGCTATGCCAATTTTACTAGCTACCCAAGTAGTACCCCATACAAAACAGGTAATACATAATGCCAAATAACCTCCAAATTTTCCGGTTAGTAAATTTTTATTTTTTATCACTAATTAAAATTTCCATTAATGTTTAAAATGCCTAAGGCCTGTAATCACCATTGCTAAATCATTTGTTTTACAATAGTCTATTGAGTCTTTATCGCGTATTGATCCACCAGGTTGTATAAATGCTGTGATGCCTGCAGCATGAGAAATTTTGACACAATCATCAAACGGAAAAAAGGCATCACTTGCCAAAACAGCGTCATTTATATTAAAGTTAAACCGGTTTGCTTTTTCTATAGATTGTCTTAACGAATCTATTCGTGATGTTTGTCCGCATCCTTTACCAATAAGTTGTTTATTTTTTACTATCGCAATCGCATTACTCTTTAAATGCTTACAAACAATATTAGCAAAAATTAAATTTTCTTTTTCAATAGCTGTTGCTTCTCTTCCTCCTTCTTCTTTCCAATCAGTATAATTACCCTTATCATTTTGTTGAGTAAGTATGCCATTTAGTAAAGATTTATATTGATGTGTTGAATTAAGGTTAGTCTTTTGTTGTAAAAGTATACGGTTCTTTTTTTGTTTTAAAATTTTCAACGCATCGCTATTAAAAGCCGGTGCAATTAATACTTCAAAAAATAGTTCATTAATTGCATGAGCAGTTGACAAATCAATTGTTGTATTACAAACTAGCACACCACCAAAAGCGCTTTCTGGGTCACCAGCTAAAGCGGCATCCCAGGATTCTTCTACAGAAGCTCTTACTGCTATGCCACACACATTATTGTGTTTAATGATTGCAAAAACAATCTCAGTATCTCCTAAATCCTCTCCCGTGGAGAGGGTTTTTATAGGCTGCGAGTTAAAATTATTTTTAAATTCAGCAATCAGTTGCAAGGCTGCATCCACATCTACCAGATTATTATAAGACAATTCCTTACCATTTAGTTGTTCAAATATCTCTTGGGTGTTGCCATAAAAAAAACCTTGCTGATGCGGGTTTTCTCCATAACGTAAAACTTTTTTCTCTTTATCGAAAGGATTAATAAATTCAGATTGATTAAAATAATTAGATATAGCCATATCATATCCAGTACAAAGATCAAATGCTTTTATGGCAAATAATTTTCTTTGCTCTAATGTTGTTTGGCCTTTTTGTTCTATTAAAATTCTTTCTAATAATGTATAATCATTTTTTACTGCTACTACCAAAACCGAAGCGTGGTTTTTTGCTGCAGCCCGTATCATAGATGGGCCCCCAATATCAATTTTTTCGATGATCAGGGCCTCTTCCAAATCTTCTCCCGTGGAGGCGGCTTTTAATGTCTGTTCTACTACAGTTTGCGCAAAAGGATATAAGTCAACAATTACCAGGTCAATTTCTGGGATATTGTATTCTTTCATTTCCACAAGATGTTCTTTATTTTCTCTTTTTCCCAATATTCCTCCAAATACTGATGGATGAAGCGTTTTAACCCTTCCTCCCAAAATAGAAGGATAGCTTGTTAAGGATTCAACCGGTATGCAAGGAACAGTTAAATCTTCAATAAATTTTTGTGTGCCACCAGTTGAATAAATCGTTATTCCTAATTGATGAAGTTGTTGAACAATATTTTCTAATCCATCTTTATAAAAAACAGAAATAAGGGCTGTCTTAATTTTTTTTTGCATTTGATATAGTTAATTATTTGCCACTAAGGCTTGGGTAATTGTATTTTTTTAAACCTACTGCAAATTTACAAATTTTTAAGCGGAGCTCATCCCTTTATCTAAATAATAAAATATAAGCCTATCTTATTTAATTTGAGGCGATTAAATTATCCTTTTATAAAAAATATTTCAGCACGAGAATTATCGCTAATCGCAATAGAAATTTTTCCAGAAATTAATTCAAATTGCATCAATTTTTCTTGTAATTAGATACTCCTTTACAATTTCACTCCTTTCCATACCCAGCATTTTGCATAAAGTATAAAGACCTTCTGTTTTATATCCATGCCCTTTGATACGATTTGTATAAGCAGAATTTTTTTTAAAATTACAATTACAGTGTCAAAGATAGAATATGATTTGAAGTATAATACCGTTTGTTCTGTTTCAAAAGGCGTAATAACTGGATCTCTATTCGCACATCACCCTAAATCTTTAATTCCAAGTTTATCTGGACAAGCATCTTCGTTATCCATAACTCCATTTTTATCTTTTCCTTTAAAAGAATGACCTGTGTTACCTTATGCAGTTAAAGAAAGTAATCAGGAGTCCTCACTTCCTCTTCTAAATATATAAGTTCGTACAAAAAGGGCTCTATTTAATGACATTGTAAAGGCAATAACTTTAAAAAATATTTTTCAGGTTAATTAATGTAGAGTTACAATATTAAAATAAGAACTTATGTTCCAGAATAATAAATAAATGTGCCAGAATCTGGCACAGAATGATAATTTAAATTTAGTAATCGACATTCCTCAATCCATTTCTTAATCTTCCAATCGGCATTTGATGAGTCAAATACAATTTTTGTTAAATTAATTTTTTTTGTTAGTTCTAAAATATTAAGGGTTGGATTTTTTGAAATAATAAGCAGGTCTATATCGATCTTAGGGCCACTTATTTTTAATACTATAGGTTTATCAATGATTAGTATTCTTTTATTATTAAAATGATAAAATAAATTAGAATGAAATAAGTTAATGATAGAATTTTCACGACTATTCAGTTGCAAAGAAATTCTAGCAGGATTTAAATGAAGTTTTGTTAGCAAATTTTCTTCCAGCAACATGCTGTCTCCAACAAATTGATATCGGTTGCCGTTTACAAAATCAATAGCCTGGTGTTGTGTAATATTATACACTATTAATTGTTGCTGATTAAATGTTTGCCAGCTATAATAAGCAATTAATATTGTAAACATAAAGGATGTAACTAACCCTACATAAAAATAGTTTTTATTTTTATGGATAATCCAAATAGTAAAAAAAATAACAACAATATATAACAAATATGTAGATAAAATAGTTGCTGTAATTTTATTCCAAACAGCAAATGGTATAACGTTTACTAAAAGAATAAATTTATTCATGAGCCAGGTTAACCCGCCAACTATTTTACCAAGATACATACCTATATGGGGAATCCATGAAAAAGACACCAATGCTATTGCTACATACAGTATAATAGCTGATAGCGGAACAGCGATAATATTTGATATTAAAAACAAATTTGGAAACTGGTGAAAGTAATAAATACAAATAGAAAAAGTAAGTAGTTGAGCTGCGAGAGAAACAGTTATTAATTGCCAAATCTTATCCACCAATTTATTTTTTATATAAACCAAATTATAAATAGTTTTTTGAAAAACAACAATCCCTAATACGGCCAAATAAGAAAGTTGAAATCCAACCGCCCACAAATAATAAGGATTATAACAAAGCAATAAAAAAGCAGATGCTGCCAATGAATTATAAATAGACGCTTGCTTAAAAAATTGTTTTCCAATAGCAATAAAAGAGAACATTACGGCTGCACGCAAAACAGAAGGGGCTGCTCCGGTAAGAATTGAAAATAACCAAAGGCAGCTTAATAATAAAACAAGCTGAATGATTTTTGATTTATTAATAAGCGGTATTTTTCTAAAAATCCATAGCAATAAAATATAAATTAATCCAAGATGCATGCCTGAAATAGCAATGATATGAACCACCCCAGTATTGCTATATGCCTGTACCAGGTCTTTATCCAAGTCATTGGTATAACCGATTAACAAAGCTTCGGCAATAGCTAATTCGTCTTTACTATAGCGAACAAACGAGCGCAATTCAGTTAAAATATACGCTCTGGTAGAAAAGATAAATTGATTGAAGCCGGTTGTCCTATTTGCATTTGGTGTAATTATGTCCCAGTCTTTTTTCTTTAAAAATACATGATGAAAAATACCTTGAAATGCAGCATACTGTTCATAATTAAATGCACCAGGGTTGCCCGAGTTTTTTATAGGTTGCAGATTTTTATAAATAATAACTCTAGTTCCATAACTCAATTCAATAGTTCTTGAACTAATGTTAAGACTATCCTTAGAAAAATACAATAACAACTTTCCCTTGCATGGGATAATTTTTCCATCTTCTATTATTAATTCAACAAGTGCATCTGCCTTATAAGATTTAGTTTTTTCTATCAGTGGTTCCTTGATTCTAACAACCATAAAATTGCCATCATGATATAAGTTCCCATACCAACTCGCTACTCTACGGATATCATTTTGCCAAGTAAGGAAGCAGCCTAAACTTATAAATATCAGTTGAATAATACTCCCCTGTAATGTTTTTAATTTATATCTTAATGCAATAGGCAATAATAAAAATAAAAAAAAAGAAATATTGAAGGCAAGTAAGGCTGCTATAATAACGACTAATGAATATTTAATATACCATTGCAATAAAATGCCAACAACTAATGGTAATAGTAATCTAATAAATGGAGCTTTTTTCCAAATAGGTATGGTGTATGTGTGAACCAAAAACAGTTTTTTAGTTTAAAGACAAAAATTACAGATTTTGAACTCTGCAATTTTTCAGGATTTCAATATGTCATCACAAATCTTTCCCTCCTATTTGATATATACTGTTTTATATGCTTTGTGTTATTTGCATAGGGGGTAGATTTACTAACCCTAGGCAATATATTAGTTAGATTTTATTTTTATATGGGTTAGTCCTCAGGTTTTTTGGGTGATTTACCCAAAGATTTGCAGATTAAACTTATCCGCATATAATTATAAAAAATAGGGCACAATTTTGTGACCTAAAAATATTTTACAGGATAATGTAAAGATTATTTACTTAAATGCATACTCCTTTCTTTATATAACTGCCTAAAATAAGGGTCACGTAAATCTTTAATAAAACGTATCGCCTCGCCCGTACTTTTCATCTCGGGGCCTAACTCTTTATTTACCCCCGGAAATTTATTAAAAGAGAAAACTGGTTCCTTAATAGCAAAGCCGGTAAGTTTTTTCTCGAATGAAAAATCTTTAAGCTTATTTACGCCCATCATTATTTTAGTAGCAATATTTAAATAAGGTATTTGATAAGCTTTAGCAATAAAAGGAGTAGTACGACTAGCCCTAGGGTTAGCCTCAATTACAAAAACATATCCATCTTTAATCGCAAACTGAATATTGATAAGGCCTTTAATATGTAAAGCTCTTGCAATTTTTTCAGCATATTCTTCCATGGTATGAACAATTAATGGCGATAAATTAAATTGAGGTAATACCGCATTACTATCGCCGCTATGAATACCCGCCGGCTCAATATGTTCCATTAAACCCATCACGTGAAAATCAGCTCCATCAAAGATGGCATCTATTTCTGCTTCTTGGCAACGATCTAAAAAATGATCTATCAAAATTTTATTGCCGGGCAGGTGTTTTATTAAACTAAGCACCCCTTTTTCTAGTTCTTCATCATTAATTACAATACGCATTCTTTGTCCGCCCAAAACATAACTAGGCCTTATTAAAACAGGGTATCCAACTTGCTTAGCCACTTCAATAGCCTCATCGGTATTGTAAGCGGTTCCATAATTTGGATAAGGAATTTCTAGCTCTTTCAACATATCACTAAACCTTCCACGATCTTCTGCAATATCCATGCTATCAAATGAGGATCCAATTATTTTAATTCCTTTTTCATGTAATCGTTTGGCTAATTTTAGGGCTGTTTGTCCGCCCAATTGTACAATTACGCCATAGGGTTTTTCGTGTTCTATAATTTCCCAGAGGTGTTCCCAAAATACCGGTTCAAAATAAAGTTTATCCGCAATATCAAAATCGGTAGACACAGTTTCTGGATTACAGTTTATCATTATAGATTCATAACCCGCCTCTTTAATAGCTAATAAACCATGCACGCAACAATAATCAAACTCAATACCCTGACCAATTCTGTTAGGACCGCTGCCTAATACAATTATTTTCTTTTTAGCAGAAATAAAACTTTCGTTACTCACTAATTTATTTTCATTAACAGGCTTGTTTTCGAATGTAGAATAGAAATAAGGCGTTTTTGCTTCAAACTCGGCGCTGCAGGTATCTACCATTTTAAAGACCCGGGTAAGGCCCATCACTTTTCTGCGATCATAAATTAATTCAGCATTTTCTTCGTTCATTATTCTAACAATCTGTTCATCACTAAACCCTAAGAACTTGGCTTCGGTTAAAATATTATCTGGTAAAGTCTTTAAGTTATATTTAGCAATTTCTTTTTCACAATCACAAATTTTTTGAATTTGGTAAATAAACCAGCGATCAATTTTTGTGCTTTCACAAATTCGCTTAATGCTAGCGCCCGCCATTAATGCATCTTTAATTCTAAAAATCCTATCCCACTTTGGTATTTTAATATACTCAAGTAATTCATCCGCCTTCATCATGCTTTTACCATAATAACCTAAACCAAGGGCTTCATTTTCAAGACTCTGACAAGCTTTTTGTACAGCCTCAGCAAAACTGCGGCCTATACCCATCACTTCTCCAACGCTTTTCATTTGAAAACCTAATGTATCTTTTGCCCCTTTAAATTTATCAAAATTCCAGCGCGGTATTTTTACAATTACATAATCAAGTGCTGGCTCAAAATAGGCCGATGTTGATTGCGTGATTTGATTTTTTAACTCATCTAAATTATATCCAATCGCTAATTTAGCCGCAATTTTTGCAATGGGATATCCTGTGGCTTTACTTGCTAAAGCAGAAGAACGACTAACCCTTGGATTAATTTCCACCACAATAATTTCTTCGGTTTGTGGATTGAGAGCAAACTGAACATTGCAACCTCCTGCAAAATTTCCTAAGTCTCTCATCATCCTTATGGCAGTGTTGCGCATAAGTTGGTAAGCTGTATCACTCAAGGTCATTATTGGCGCTACTGTTATTGAGTCGCCGGTATGAATGCCCATAGGATCAAAATTTTCAACACCGCAAATAATTACAACATTATCTGCATTATCCCTTAATAATTCCAACTCAAATTCTTTCCAGCCCAACACTGCTTTTTCTACCAACACTTCGTGTATTGGACTAGCAATTAATCCTGTATTTAAAGCCTCATCAAGCTCCTCTTTATTAAAAACAATGCTGCCCCCAGTACCCCCTAAAGTAAAAGATGGCCGCAATACCAATGGAAATCCAATTTCCTGTGCAAATTCTTTTCCTTCTAAAAAGGAATTGGCAATTTTAGCTGGACAAACTGGTATGCCCATTTCAATCATCCACTTACGAAATTTTTCTCTGTCTTCTGCTTTATCAATGGCTTTAATATCAACTCCAATTAATCTTACCTCAAATTTTTCCCAAATACCCAACTCATCTACTTCTTTGCAAAGATTAAGGGCTGTTTGTCCGCCCATGGTTGGTAATATGGCATCAATTTGGTTTTCTTCTAATATTTGTTCAATACTTTCAACAGTAAGGGGTAAAAGGTAAACCTTGTCAGCCATCATAGGATCTGTCATGATGGTAGCTGGATTACTATTAATAAGAATAACTTTTATTCCTTCTTCCCTTAATGAACGCGCGGCCTGAGTACCCGAATAATCAAACTCACAGGCCTGACCAATAATAATGGGACCAGAGCCGATAATTAAAACTGACTGTATGGAATTATCTTTTGGCATAGTAGTATTGCCTATGTAGTGGCGTGCAAAAGTACTTGTAAATGATGTAAATAAAAAACCCGCATATTAACTTGAGGGTAAATTTATTATTATTCCCTTTTTGAAGCGACTTTTTTTGGGGTCATAGAGTTTGCATTTGGTCCTAAAAATTCAACTCAAACTGAATGCCAAGGTCCAGATGTAGCAAAAAAAGCGAATCCTTTAAAAGTAGATACGGGCGTCTATAGCAAAGCACAAAACCTTGTATAGAAACCATTGCAAATCTTGCCAGGTGTAAAAGAAAAAGGTGATGGTATCAAAGCGGCTACTTTAGATACAGAAAGCGGTTATTTTATCAATGATCTTGTAATCCAAAGAATGGCGCTTTATTTTACATAACTTTTGTAGGAAGAAAAGACATACCTATTTTTAGAAAGAAAATGCCTGAAAATGAAAATATTTGGGCAGTGGTAAATTATATGAGAACACTTAAATGCAAACAATCAGTATTTTAGATATAGATTGTTTGCATTTAATTTTTTTAAATCCATAAAATGGTTGAACATTTTTCTTTTTAAAGTAACTAATAGTCCTAGCTGAATTTAAAAATTTAGATTATTAGGTTCATAAAGCATATAAATCACGAAAATTTGATTTTAAACCAATAAATTGCTGTTATTCTTTTTCCAGTCTTTAATCAGTAATTTTACAACACGATTGTATTGCACTGAAACCACAGGGTAAGCAAAAAATATAATTACCATAAAATATGTCTTTTACACTTCAACAAAAAGTACGTATTGTAACTGCAGCAGCCTTATTTGACGGACACGATGCCGCTATCAATATCATGCGCCGTATTATGCAAGCTAAGGGGGCCGAAATTATTCACCTAGGCCATAATAGGAGCGTACATGAAATAGTGGAATGCGCCATTGAAGAAGATGTACAAGGTATTGCCATTACTAGTTACCAGGGTGGCCATGTGGAATTTTTTAAATACATGAAAGACCTGCTGAATGAAAATGGGTGTGGCCATATAAAAATATTTGGCGGAGGTGGAGGTACTATACTGCCCAGTGAAATTGAAGAGCTACACAATTACGGTATAACCAGAATCTACAGCCCGGATGATGGCAGACATATGGGATTGGAAGGAATGATAGAGGATGTGGTGCTTTCCTGCGACTTCCCCCTGAATGGTAATGGTGATTACAAAACTGTCATGTCTTTGGGCGAAGTAAATGATGTAAGAAAAATTGCAAGGCAAATAACTAATGTAGAAAATGGTCTAGCGTCAACGGACAAGGGACAACGGACAACAAACAAAACGATTCCAGTATTAGGGATTACTGGAACTGGTGGCGCAGGAAAATCTTCTGTTACTGATGAAATTGTTCGTCGGTTTTTAAACGGTTATTCTGATAAAACCATTGCCGTAATTTCTGTTGACCCATCCAAGAAAAAAACCGGCGGGGCTTTATTAGGCGATAGAATAAGAATGAACTCCATCTCTTCCCCCCGTGCTTACATGCGCAGCCTTGCAACAAGGGAAAGCGACAAAGCTTTAAGCGAATATGTACAGGAAGCTATCGACATCTGCAAAGCAGCTAACTATGATTTTATTATTTTAGAAAGTGCTGGTGTGGGACAAAGTGATGCATCTATTTTAGATTACGTAGATATTAGCATGTATGTAATGACACCCGAATATGGCGCAGCTTCGCAGCTAGAAAAAATTAATATGCTGGATTATGCTGATGTGATATGTGTAAATAAATTTGATAAAGCTGGCGCATTGGACGCGCTGCATGATGTGCGTAAACAATATAAACGTAATCATAGTTTATGGGAGGCTAAAAATGAAGACTTGCCTATTATTGGCACTATAGCCGCACAGTTTAATGATGCGGGGGTAAATGAATTGTTTGAAAGGTTAATGGAAAAAGTGGCTCAAAAATGTGATGTGTGTTTTTCCGGAGAGCTTGCACATTATGCACATACAAAAGACACATTCAGCCAGTCAACTATTATTCCTCCAAAAAGAGTAAGATATCTGGCAGAGATCGCTGAAACACTAAAAACTTATAATGATTGGGTGAAAGAACAGGCTAAAATTGCTACTCAACTTTATCAATTAAAGGGCACGCTCTCTTTAATAAAAGAAAAACTGGGTAAAGAAGTAGAGTCTAAAGTTTCCTCTTTTGGGAGAGATTTAGAGGCGGCCTTGCATCCGGAGTGTAAAAAATTAATTGAAAACTGGCCATTAGTTTTAGATCGCTATCAAAAAGAGTTTTACGAATTTAAAGTAAGAGATAAAATAGTTAAACAACCACTTACTTATACAAGTTTATCTGGTACTGTACTGTCAAAAGTTATTTTACCCAAATATAAAGATTGGGGCGATTTATTAAAGTGGCAGTTGCAGGAAAATGTGCCGGGCGTATTTCCTTTTACAGCAGGCGTGTTCCCATTAAAGCGTGATGGCGAAGACCCCACACGTATGTTTGCTGGCGAAGGTGGCCCCGAAAGAACCAACAGACGCTTTCATTATGTAAGTGTTGGACAGCCCGCAAAGCGACTTAGTACTGCTTTTGACAGTGTTACGTTATATGGAGAAGATCCTGATTATCGCCCTGATATTTATGGTAAAGTAGGTAACAGCGGAGTTAGTATTGCCACCGTAGATGATGCTAAAAAATTGTATAGTGGCTTTGACCTTTGCGATGCAAAAACTTCTGTAAGTATGACCATTAATGGACCTGCACCTATGCTACTGGCATTTTTTATGAATGCAGCCATTGATCAACAATGTGAAAAATATATTATCGAAAATAACTTAAGAGAACAGATTAATACGCTTATTGAATCAAAGTATGGTATTGAAACCTTACCAAAATATATTGGGGTAGATGGCAAACCTGTCCATCCAAAAAACCTCAATAAATTAGCAGAGTCTAAATTTACCACCACCGGAGGGGGTCTAGGGGAGGATTGGTCTTTACCCGAAGGAAATAATGGATTAGGCTTGCTGCTTTTAGGCTTAAGCGGCTCCGATGTATTACCTGCAGATGTGTATGAGCAAATTAAAGCCAAAGCATTGGCAACTGTGCGAGGTACGGTACAGGCAGATATTTTAAAAGAAGATCAAGCACAAAACACCTGTATTTTTTCTACCGAGTTTGCATTAAAGCTGATGGGCGACGTGCAGGAATATTTTATTAAAAATGCTGTACAAAATTTTTACAGTGTCAGTATTAGTGGTTATCATATTGCTGAAGCAGGCGCCAACCCAATTACACAACTTGCCTTTACTTTATCAAACGGATTTACTTATGTAGAATACTATTTAAGCCGAGGCATGCACATTGATGATTTTGCACCAAATCTGTCTTTCTTTTTTAGTAATGGAATGGACCCAGAATACAGTGTAATTGGCCGTGTGGCTCGCCGCATCTGGTCCAAGGCTATGAAAAATAAATACAAGGCTAACAGTCGCTCTCAAAAATTAAAATATCATATTCAAACCTCTGGCCGTTCTTTACATGCACAGGAAATTGATTTTAATGATATACGTACAACATTGCAGGCGCTATATGCCATTTATGATAATTGTAATTCATTGCATACTAACGCATATGATGAGGCGATTACTACGCCTACCGAAGAAAGTGTTCGCAGAGCCATGGCTATTCAGCTTATTATTAATCGAGAATTAGGGACTGCCAAAAATGAAAATCCAAATCAAGGTGCGTTTTTAATTGAAGAATTAACCGATATTGTTGAAGAAGCGGTGATGATAGAGTTTCATCGATTAACCGATAGGGGCGGTGTTTTAGGGGCTATGGAACGCATGTACCAGCGCAATAAAATTCAGGAAGAAAGTTTATACTACGAAACATTAAAACATACAGGTGAATATCCAATCATTGGCGTTAATACATTTTTAAATAAAAAAGGAAGTCCTACTATTTTACCAACAGAAGTAATTCGTTCAACTACTGAAGAAAAAGAATTTCAGATAAAAACCTTGCAGTCTTTTCACAAACGACATGATGGCAAAGCTACTGAAATGCTTAAACGCTTACAGCAGGTTGCTGTAAAAAATCAAAATCTTTTCGAAGAATTGATGGAAACAGTGAAATATTGTTCATTAGGACAAATTACTAATGCTTTATATTCGGTAGGAGGACAATATCGGCGCAATATGTAAAATTCTAAGCTGGAACAAAAAATTCTACTTGACGTATAGCCATAACGTAATAAGTGGGGATTATAAAATAATTTTTCATTGCAACCTGCCGATATTTTATAATTTTTATTATTGCATGACATTTTCAATTTATAATATAATAAATAAGTTTCTAACATAAATGTTATATGTCTTTTAATATTATAATAAGACTAAATAATTCTATATTTTTTCAATCTTTATCAAACGAATCCTATAAATAAAACACCCTATTTTTTATATTTTTTTAATTATATCATCCTATATGTAATGTAAACATCCCCCCCTTGTTAATTCTACGCACTTTACTACAATTCAATACCACAAATATTTTCGTTGAATAATTTACGATTGTATCTTTCCATTTATTATTATAATAAATAGAGGTAATGGCGCTATCCATATTTAAAATTTTTGAAAAAAGAGATCATTGAGACTGACAAGAAAATAGTAAAAATGATTTTTTGATATATTAATTATAAAAGTCAAGCACTGCATTATTACTATAACCAGTGTGAGGTTGTATAGAAACACCGATCTTTGTATAATAAGTACTGAGACAAATTTTACGATGACCAAGAGAAGGAACACCTTCATCTATAAGTAGCGATAAAACAATATTAAGAGCGTCATAATTTCCATAGTCGCAACACTCACCAAGAAATTTTTCTTTTCTTATACAGTCTTGTGTTTTTCTCTCGTGGCCTACATAACCAGTTATGCCCGAATAATAAGCATGGCACTTAGCACTAATAAAACAGGTGCTATCAGAATAAAGTATATTTCGAGCATCCATTTTTTGTAAAGTTTTAACCAAGGATATATAATAAAAAGAATCCATTAGCAAATAATATTTGCCTGAAACTGACGGATACTTTGCCAGCACAGTTTTGTTAAAGAGTGCAGGATATAAACGAATTAAGTTAAGAATATAGATAACATCTTTTTCGTTCTTGCTCAAATAAGTTGCATTAACAGCTGTATTGCAGCTACTGTATTTTATTTCATTCCATATTTGGCTATAAGATGCAAGAGGAGATATAGCCTTAGAATTTGATTTCAAATTTTGAGAAAACAAAGGGGTAGAAAAAAATAATAAACAAAGGGGCAAGAAATATTTCATTTGTCGTGCATTTATTTATTTTACGACAAAACCATTTTTTTATTGCGTTTAAAAAAATATTTTCTGTTATTTATAAAAGGATTAACAAATAAGTAGTTTATTTAATAAGTATTGGTCATGTCTTCGTCAACACAAATAATAAAATCGGCTTTATTTTTATTTTCGGCTAATAATTTTTTTAATTCTTTTTGCGAAACGGTAGTAACAGTTGCTACGTTTAATTCTGGTCGAGTTTGTTTTAAGTACCAAACAATACCTTCATGATTTTCGGAGTGATAACTACCATTATAATGAATAAATAAACTGCCAGGTACAAAATATTTTAAAATAAAATAAGCCATGCTTGCATCTTTGCTGGCCTGAGCTTTGGGCATATTAACTGAGCCGTGTCCAATCATCATGGCCATCATATTTTTATAACCGGGCAATGTGGAGTCATAAGCAATGGGGAGCGCTGCTATCCAGGCTTTTGCAAAGTCCGGAATAGTATCCAATACTTCTAACCCTCCTTTTAAAACCAAGGAGGCATAGCGACGAGGTATATTGGTTGCAGCAAATACAATTTTATTTTCTTTAGCAAAATTTACAAGTGGTGCATAATCAGTAGGATAATTTTTCCAAAGCCGGGCACTACTGTCAAGCCCCTTAGCCGAAAGTTTACCCTGTAAGTAAAGATCAAGGGCTGATTGGTTATCCTGTTCAAACATTTCGGCACCTAATACCAAGCTACGGTTTTCTTTACAGTCTTTAGTAATCTCTAATTCCATCCAGTGGCTGATAGGGTTGTTATGAAACTCTCCAATCATAACAATATCTTTTTTTGATAACTGGTTGATCATTCTTTTATACGATACTTTATTGCCTTTGGCATTATATAAAACATAAGCGGGTTTGTGCTGTGCAAAAATAGGTATCGATATATAAAAAAATGTAGCTACCAGTAGATATTTATTCATATAAAAATTTGAAATGACAAGTTAAAAATAATTAAGAAGAAATACACTATTTTATATTTATAAAAAAATAAAATATTATTTGTTATCTAAATTATATGCTGTAAATGCTACGCTTGTACTTAAGATAATTAAAATAGGTTACCATAAGAATCAGTAGAATAAGGACTTATTTTGTTTTAGTTATACTGAATTTTCTTAGTAACTTCCATTTTATAAATTTTTTCAAGTGAATAAATTATTGATATCTCTTTTTATTTTTTCAGTATTATATAATAGCTGTAGTAGTAACAAATATGCTAAAACTAACAACAATTATAAAAAGCAAACAAAAACACTCTCAAAAGAATTACGAAAACAACCATATGCAATTGATAGCGCATTAATGGCTTCACAATGGGTGGGGACAACTAATTTTGGCATGCGTAAACCCAATTTTGTAATTATACACCATACTGCACAAAAAAATTGTGAGCAAACATTTAGCACTTTTACTTTAACGCGTACACAGGTTAGTGCCCATTATGTAATTTGTAAAGACGGTACCGTGCAACACATGCTAAACGATTATTTGAGGGCATGGCATGCAGGAAACAGTAAATGGGGGAATGTTACAGATATAAATTCTTCTTCCGTTGGTATTGAACTTGATAATAACGGTTTTGATCCATTTACTGAATCTCAAATAAATAGCTTGTTATTAGTTTTAAAAACACTAAAAAAAAAATATACTATACCTGCTGCTAATTTTATAGGCCATTCCGATATTGCCCCATCAAGAAAAGTAGATCCTAGTCGCTTTTTCCCTTGGCAACAACTTGCCCAAAACGGATTTGGTAATTGGTATGATACAACTAATGTAAAGCAACCGGAAAATTTTAACGCCTTACAGGCACTGCGTATTATTGGCTACGATACCAAGGATTCTATCGTTGCCATAAAAGCATTTAAGTTACATTTTGTACAACAGGATTCTCTACCCATAATTACCGATGCCGATAGAAAAATTATTTATGAATTGGTTAAAAAATACTAACTACAATTTTATTGTTCCTGATGATAACATAAAGGTAATATTAATAATACATAGATATTTTTAATATAAAAATTACTTGCAGTAACTTCCCGTTCTTAATAACCATTTCATGTATAAAAAAATAGTTCTGATTTGCATTTTTATTTTTTTATTCCTTAATATATATGCACAAAAAAAGCTAACCCTGCCTAATGGCTGGTCACTATCCCCTGCTGGTAGAAGCTTGCCTTTGGGAGATCTGCCTTTGAATATGGCAATAAGCAACTCAAAAAAATTAATTGCTGTAACTAATAATGGGCAAGGCAAACAAAGTCTGCAACTAATTAATACTAAAACAGAAAAAATCCTAGATAATATTGATATAAAAGCATCCTGGCTAGGACTTAAATTTAGTATCGATGATCAATATTTATTTGCTTCTGGTGGTAACGAAAACAAGGTTTTACAATATGCTATAATAAGTAATAAGTTGATACTAAAAGATAGTATTGAGCTAGGAAAAAAATGGCCGAATAAAATTTCTCCTACGGGTATTGATATTGATGATGTAAAACATTTACTTTATGTGGTAACCAAAGATGATAATTCCTTATATATAATTGATTTGCTTACAAAAAAAACTTTACAACAGATTAAATTAGATGGAGAAGCATATACCTGTTTATTATCAGGCGATAAAAAAGAACTATATATTAGTTGCTGGGGCTGCAATAAATTGATTGTATTTAATACCGAAGAAAAAAAGATAACTGCACAAATTTCAATAGGAGATAATCCCAATGATATTTGCATTACCAAAGACAATAAATTTCTGTTTGTTGCCAATGCTAATGACAATTCAGTTTTAATAATTAATTTGAAAGAAAGAAAAGTAATCGAAACACTTACTGCTTCACTATATCCCGATGCTCCTCCCGGCAGTACCAGCAATGGATTGGCTTTAAGTGAAGATGAAAAGATGCTTTTTATTGCCAATGCAGATAATAATTGTTTATCTGTTTTTAATATAAGCAATCCAGGATTTAGTTCATCAAAAGGTTTTATACCAGTGGGTTGGTATCCTACCTGCGTTAAAGTTGTAGGAAAAAAAATATGGATAACTAATGGAAAAGGATTTACCTCTTTTGCAAATCCTAATGGGCCAAACCCAGCAAGAAAAAAACAAAAAGTAAATTTTCAGGTAGGCAACAAAGAAAAAGAGATACAATATATTGGTGCTTTATTTAAAGGTACAATGAGTATTGTTGATATGCCTTCGGAAACGCAGTTGGGCACATATTCTAAACAGGTTTATAGAAATACACCTTACACAAAAGAAAAAGAATTGCTCAGTAAAGGCGAAAAAGGGAACCCAATTCCTGAAAAAATTGGTGATTCTTCTCCCATTAAATATGTATTTTATATTGTTAAGGAAAATCGTACTTATGATCAGGTTTTGGGTGATGTAAAAAGTGGTAACGGCGATACAAGTCTTGTGTTGTTTGGAGAAAGAATAACTCCAAACCAACATAAACTGGCAAATGACTTTGTGTTACTCGATAATTTTTATGTTGATGGCGAAGTAAGTGCCGACGGACATAACTGGAGTATGGGAGCTTATGCTACCGATTATTTAGAAAAAAATTGGGTAACTAGTTACAGTGGCAGGGGAGGAACTTATGATGGAGAAGGCACAAGAACAATTGCAAATAATAAAGGAGGCTTCATTTGGGATCATTGCAAAAAAGCAGGGATTAGCTTTAGAACATACGGAGAATTTGTAAATGATTACAAGGCCAATATTCCGGTGCTTAAAAATAATTTTTGTACTTATTATACTAGCTGGGACGAAAGTATACAAGATACCACAAGAGTAGGTCAGTGGAAAAGAGATTTTGATTCTTTATTGGCCATACACGCATTACCTCAATTAAATACTTTACGTTTAATAAATGATCACACACAAGGCATGAGTATAAATAAACCCACCCCATTTGCTCATGTGGCTGATAATGATTTAGCTGTTGGTATGTTTTTGGAATATTTGAGTAATAGCAAGGTGTGGAATGAGAGCGTAGTTTTTATTGTAGAAGATGATGCTCAAAATGGTCCTGATCATGTTGATGCACACCGCACCACAGCTTATGTTGCTGGCCCTTATGTAAAAAGAAATTTTATTGATCATACCCCGTATACAACTAGTGGTATGTTACGTACCATTGAATTAATACTCGGGATACCACCCATGAGTCAGTATGATGCAGCGGCAACTCCTATGTGGAGGTCTTTTACACCTGTAGCAAATTATACTTCTTTTAAATCACTGCCTTCTAATATTAATTTAGCTGATAAAAATGTAGTTTGGAATGAATTGGCAGAACGCTCAGCCACATTTGATTTTACTAAAGAAGACAGTGCGCCTGATCTGGAGTTTAACGAAGTGATATGGAAGGGGGTAAAGGGACTACATGCTGTCATGCCAGCTCCTAAAAGAGCGGCTTTTGTAAGTAAAATTGAAAAAAATTATGATTAAATTTATTTAAAATATTTTCCTACAACAGGTAGTTTTGTCAGTTCTTTTGCTTCTATTTTTACAATAAATAAACTAAATAAAATAAATAGGACTAATCCACTACTTAAAGAAAATAATAGAGAGCCAGAAAGTAAATGTACAATTCCCATATGTAAAATATAGACGACAACTGTCAAAGTTAAATACGCTAACAATTTTTTTACTGCATAGGGAACGGGGTAATATTTTTGTCCTAATAGGTAACTACTTACCATCATAAATAAATAACAACTAAAAGTTGCAATAGCTGCACCTGTATAATGCAGAAGAGGAATAAGCAAGATGTTTAATGTAATTGTAATTATAGCCCCTCCAATGGTTATTAATGCGCCATATTTATTTTTATCAGTAAGTTTATACCATACACTTAGATTGTAATAAATGCCTAAAAAAATATTACTTAAGGCAAGTAAAGGAACTATTTCTAATCCTTCCGTCCAGCTTGGGTTAGCATAGGTAATAAATACCCACCGAAAGGCATCTAAAAACAATCCGATAAATAAAAACATAAAACAACAGGCTATCACAAAAAATTTCATAATCCGGGCGTATGTTTTTTGTGCATTTACATCTGTACTTTTATTAAAGAAAAAAGGTTCGGCAGCCATACGAAAAGCCTGTATCATAATGGTAATTAATAACGCAATTCGAAAAATATTTGCAAAAATACCCAGCTCATGATTAGCCTGATTTAGAGGTAGATCAACCACATGACGATAAATTAAACGACTGAGTACATCATTTATCATGCCCCCTAATCCAACAATAATTAATGGTGTACTATAATGCATTACTTCTTTCCATAGTTTAAAATCAAAACGTATCTTGATTTGTTTAATTTCTTTAGAAAGTACTACAAGCGTAAATAAGCTGCCACAAATATTTCCAAATAAATAATACCCCAGTCCAAAATCTTTATTATAGATTATCCTTAAAAAATGTGCTGGATCTGATTGTAATATTTTAGGAATTACTCCAAGAAAAAGAATAACAACACTTACATTTAAAACAATCCCAGCCACTCTTGCAAATGCATACCTTTTAGGCCTGTTTTCTTGTCGTAGTTTAGCAAAAGGCAGCGTATTTAAGTTGTCAATAGCAATAATACCAATCATCCAAAGTACATAATTTGGATGTTGATTAAGATCTGTTGCTTGTATCAAAGAATCTTTACAAAGCAATAAAATAAGCGTAAAAAATATGCTACTAATTAAAAGCGATAGCGAAAGCGTATTATATAATTTTTGTTTATCATGTGTTTGAGAAAAACGGAAATACGCAGTTTCTAATCCATAAGCATACAGCACATTTAAAAACGGGATAAGCGTGTATACTTGCACTAGATCAGCAGTTTTTTCGGGCATGGCAATAAAAAAAGGTAATGCCATATTCATTAGATAACCCAAAAAACGGCTTGTAATGGTAGGAATACCATACCATAATGTTTGTCCTGCTAGTTTTTTAATTTCGCTCAACTATGTTTTTAATTTTGGTTCAAATTTAACTTTATAATTCAAATTTAACTTTATTTTAAAATCAGGGAAAAGTTAAATTAACTTTACAATAAAAACAATGAAAACAATATGTATAGTTTTAGCACTAGCTTTTTCTAACTTATCTGCTAGCGCTCAATTAGAAACGATTACTGTAAGCTATCTTAAAGTTGATAGAGAGGCGGTAGCCAATGATATTCCTTTTTCCGAAAAAACAATCATGAAAGCCATTGAAAATAAGATGGGCCAAATGGGATATAAGGGAAAAGAGTCTAAAGGTTTTACGGTTTACAAATCAGTAAAATTAGATTCATTAGGCAGTGGCGAATATGACCTTTATTTTATAGCCGAAAGAAAAGGTAGGCAGAATAAAGATAATTCAAGACTTACTTTAATGATATCTAAAGGATTCGATAATTTTATCACAGCTAAAACGGATGAAGGATTAGTATATAATGCCAAAAGATATTTAAAAAATATGGTAGAAATGATAGCCGCATATGATTTGGAAATACAAATTATTGATCAGCAGGATGCCGCAAGTAAAGCAGATAAAAAGTATAATAATCTTATTGATAATAGTCAGAGCTTAGAGAAAAAAAGACAAGCTATTGAAAAAGATATTGAAGATAATAAAATAGCTCAAGCAAGTCAATTAGATGATATTAAAAAACAAAAACTCATTTTAGAAACTTTAAAAGCTAGTCGTAAACAATGATGATTATTTACTAAATCTAGTAGCTTTTGTTAGGGTAGTATCTGTAAGCGTGTTTAAAAAATTAATTAAATCATTTTTTTCGGTATTGGTAATAGCTATTCTATTTACCAAAAGTCGGTCTAGTATAGGTTGGCTAGTAATGATACCTGTACGGTAATGATCTATAACTGCGCTTAATGAGTAAAATTTACCATCATGCGAATAAGGAAATGTAAGCATTATATTTCGCAGGCTAGGCACTTTAAATTTTAGAGAATCATTTTTATCGTTGCTAATACCCATTCTGCCCAAATCATTTAATAGAGGATTTGCAGCAAGTCTGCTATTTCTAAAACTATTATCAGTAAATAAGGGCTCTTTATGACAGGCATCGCATTTGGCTTTAAAAAAAGCATAGCCATTTTGTTCGGTACTTGTAAAACTAGCTTCTCCTCTTTGCACTTTATCGTATTTTGAATTGGAAGAAATGATAGAACCCATAAATTGTGCTAGCGCTTTTAACATCCGTTGACTGTTAATATCTGTATTGCCAAATGCGTATTTAAAAAGTTTTGGATATACAGTATCTGTACGCAATTTACTTAACACATTTTCAATAGTTTCTGCTATTTTATTTTGTGCTGTTAAAGGAGTAAGGGGCTGCACTTCAATATGATTAATACCCCCATCCCAATGCATTTTTGTCATCCATGCCAGATTAAACAAAGCGGGCGAATTTCGAGTGGTAAATGCATTATCAAATGCCATGGCTGAAATCATGGTCATAGGTAGCAAAAGCAGCAAACTGCTGGTGACAGCTGGCACAAGGAAAATTTCCATCCTTACTCAGTCGCCCATCATAAAATAATTTTTTTACGGTTGCTTTTAATTTCTGCTGCATTTTTTTTAGTGTTCAGCCTTTTTTCTTTTGAAGCTTTTGATGGCTTCGTCACTTTTCGAATTTTGGGCTTAATAAGCGCTTTTACAACAAGCCGGTTCATTTTTTTTATTACTTCCTGCTTATTACCTAATTGCGATCTATCAGTTTGGCTTTTTACTAGCAAAAACCCTTCCGAATTTATTTTTTTAAAGAGTTTAAGCTGTAATATTTTTTTTTCATCAAAGGTTATGCTTCCTGAAGATGCTATATGCCAGTAGCCTTCCACCATCGTTTCTACTTTGTTTACATTTTGGCCTCCTTTACCACCGCTTCTAGCCGTTTTAAATCTAATCTCTTTATTAATATTAAGCATCTCTCAAAATTAAGCAGAAAATATACGAATTTGCTCCTATATTCGCTTTATTTAAGTATTATAATTATATAAAAAATAAATTTTTATAACAATAACTCATCTTTAATGACCAATCTTATTTACCATTCATTAACAGAGCGAAAGCAGCAACACAAAAAATCGTTTGGTGTATTAATTGATCCAGATAAAGTAAATGATAGTAAAGTAGCAGCTTTAATAGAACTGGCTGTAGCAGCCAAAGTTGATTTTTTTTTGGTTGGCGGGAGTTTGGTTATCTCAAATTATTTAGATAATTGTGTGCAACTGATAAAACGTACTTGTCATATACCTGTAATACTTTTTCCGGGTAGTCCAAATCAGATTAGTAAATATGCTGATGCCTTATTGTTTTTATCACTCATCAGTGGCCGTAATGCCGATTTATTGATTGGCCAACATGTTATTTCTGCACCAGTTGTAAAAAAGAGCGGATTAGAAATTTTATCTACTGGTTATATGGTTATTGATGGTGGTGCGCCAACAACTGTATCTTATATTTCTAATGCAACACCTTTACCAGCAGATAAAAATGAAATTGCGATCTGTACAGCCATGGCTGGCGAAATGTTGGGGATGAAATTAATTTATATGGATGCAGGCAGTGGAGCCAAACGTGCCATTACCGAAGATATGATTTCCAAAGTTGCTAGTGTTATTAAAGTGCCATTAATAATAGGTGGCGGTATTATTGAACCTGAAAAAGCATATCTCAATTGTAAGGCGGGAGCCGATGTAATTGTTGTTGGTAATGCAATAGAAAAAGACCCTAATCTTATTAAAGAAATGGCTGTGGCTGTACATAGTGTGGCGATGAATGTGTAAAATGTAATTTGATTAATTCAAGCTGTTATAAACAGTTTATTTTTCTTTCTGTACCCTTGTTGGAGTATGCTTACCACTTACAATAGTTTTACTACTTAATGCAATGGCTTTAATGATTTCGGCCATGTTATTTATATCAAGGTTTTTTATCTCATCACTCTGCTTATGATAATTTGGCTCGTTGTTGGGTGCTTGCTCCATTTTTGCCGTAGATATAGTATGTGCTGGAACACCCAATGCAGCCAGCGTTGCATTATCGCTGCGGTAAAATAAATTTTGCTTTGGATAAGGGTCTGGCTCAAAATGAAATTTTGACTTTACGAGATTAGTTTGTAAAATTTTACCCATATCCGTTTTTTCGTAGCCTGTTATATAAGCACTGTTAAGCCCCCACTTACTTTCTGTACCAATCATTTCAATATTAAACATGCCCATTACTTTATCGGTATTTAATTGTTTGCTAAAGTAACGACTGCCATAACCACCAATTTCTTCGGCAGTAAAAGCAACAAAAATTAAACTGCGATCATTATTTTTTAATTGACTAAAATATTGGGCGAGCATCAGCACAGCAGTAGTTCCTGCAGCATCATCGTTGGCTCCATTGTAAATACTGTCGCCGATTTTATCTGGTTTTCCAATACCCAAATGATCATAATGTGCGGAAAAAATGACGTACTCATTTTTTTTAGTTTCTCCAGGAATAACCCCAACAACATTTTTCAGTTTTTGTTCTACGACTTCGCTATTTATATGCAGTGTAAAAGTAATAGGATTAGCGGTGGCGGTTAAAATAAAAATCTGAGTAAACGGAGATGCAAATTTATCTCGGCTTGAGATCCATTGTATGCGTTTAAAAAGATTCAGATGTGTTGTATCAACCAATATCAGTAAATTTTTTTCAGATTGAGTTAGGGGATAAATCATGGCACTAAAATCATCTTCTTTTTTTATGATCACAGTTTCATAATCCGCTATAGTATTTATTTGTATATTGGCTGCCGATGTATTTACCACCACATTTTTACTGGTTAGTATTTCTTCATTTAATAGACCGCTTAATTCAATTATTTTAGTTTTAATTAAAGCTATTTCCTGAAAATAATTTTTAGCATTACCGAAATACTTCAATTTACTTTTTGCAAATTCGGCTGCAATAAATTCCGCAGCTTTATCAATGCCTGGGGTAAAAGTTTTACGACCCTGCATATCATCGGCCGAGAGTATTTTTTCAATACGTTCAACTTCTGTAGCATTAATTATTTTATCAATATTCTGGCTATAACAGAAACTACTACCTAAAAATGTTATTGCAATAAAGAAAATTATTTTCATGAAAATTATTGAACAGTTAAAATTTTTATAAGCTTTCAAGGCAATGACTTAGTAGGGGCCTTAGAGGCTCATCATCTCCTTAAATTTTACCGCCTGCCTACGGCTCACTTCAATTTTTTCGCCCCCTTGAAGCTCCAGTAAAAGTCCGCCATTAAAATAGGGCTCAATTTTTTCAATCATACGTAGATTTACAATGTGTTTGCGGTTAGCCCTAAAAAATATTTTTTCATCCAGTCTTTCCTCAAGTGCATTGAGTGATTTTAATATCAGGGGCTTATAACTGCTAAAAAATACTTTGGCATAATTGCCTACGCTTTCAAACAATCGAACTTCACTTAGTTTTATAAACCAACATCGTTCTCCATCTTTAACAAATATTTGATCCTTATCTGTTAAAACGCCACGATTAATACCTGCCATGGTAGCTGACATTTCTTTTTCATCTGCTAGCTGTAATTTTTGAATAGCATCTGATAGACGCAATGGCTCTATTGGCTTCATCAAATAATCAAGTGCATTTACTTCAAAAGCTTTTAAAGCATACTCATCATATGCCGTTGTAAAAATTACATGTGGGGCCCTATCTAACTCGGTTAGCATGTCAAAGCCTGTTTTACCGGGCATCTGAATGTCTAAAAAAATAATATCGGGCGATAAGCTTTCAATTTTTTCAAGACCTTCTTTTGCATTGGCAGCTTCGCCAATCACTTCAATCTCTGGAAATTCTAGCAGTAATTTTTTTAATTCATTTCTGGCTAAACGTTCATCATCTATTATTAATGCCTTCTGCATGATATATTTTTAGAGGTTGTTTTAAATACTTACTGGAATTGATACTTTAGACTCAACCATTATAGTATCCAAATTTCTGATTTCAAAAATTGCTTTGCCAGAATACATCAAATTTAATCTATCCTGTGTGCTTTTTATCCCAAACCCATCTTGATTAATAATGGACGAAATCTGTCCAGTATTTTGTACAAGCAGTTCTAAATTACTATTTTTAAATTCAGCCACTATGCGAACTACACCCCCATCTATTTGTTTACTAATTCCATGTTTAATAGCATTTTCAACTAATGTTTGCAACATCATAGGAGGCACTTGTTGCTGCAGGGTGTCATCATTAATATCTAGTTCAATTTTTAATCTTTCTTCAAAACGCATTTTCTCTAGTGCGAGGTAATCTTGTATAATGTCTAGTTCTTTTTTTAATGATACCGTTTCTAGTTTTTCGGCATGCATACTGCTTCGTAAAATATTACTTAACTCTGTAATGGCTTTCCTTGCTTGATAAGGATTTTCATCAACCAGTGCACGTATACTATTTAAAGAATTAAAAATAAAATGTGGATTGATGTGCGATTTTATGGTTTTTAATTCAAGTTCTTTTACTGTTGTTTCAAGTTTTAATCTATCGAGCTGATTATTCCTGTTTTTTTCTACATAATGGTATAAAATATAAATCAACATCCATATGGCTATTAATACAAGGCTGTAAAAAATACCCAACAAGTTAGTTTTATTCTGATAAATCCAATTACCTTTTTTACCTTGTGACCATCCTGTAGTTTTTTTTATTTCGGCATATTTTTTTTGAAAACTACTACCTTTTACTATAATTTCTTTTTTAACATAGACAAAAGAATCCAGTTCAAATTGAGCTTTCATCTTTTTGGCCTTTTCTAATCTTTTATTAATTACATATTTTTCATACGAATATCCAGATCGGTATTCAATAAAGTTACTCCCATAAAATAAACCCGAACCCGTTGTGCTAACTGCAATAATAAATAGAATAAAAATTTTACCATAACTATATTTTAACCAGTCTGTTTTTTTTATTATACCCCTTAATAAATGGGTGATTAATATTCCTGTTACTAAAAAAATAATTAGGCTGATTAAATTCTCTTTTTGTCCTTCCAATTCCCTCAGTCTTTCTCCAAAAACAACAAAATTAAAATAGAGGATAATTAATCCCCAAACTCCCCATCCAGTTATTTGGCATAACCAATATCTTTTGTTCGGTTTAGTCATAATGTAAAATTACCACATAATATAGGCAATTTAATCAGTGTTTTGATTAATGGCTACATGTTGGGGTGGGAGGCGAAAGCTAATGACTGATTAATTGATTTAATCATTAATTTTACACTATTGACTAAAAATGATACATGGCTAATCCCAATTTAAATAAAGATGTTGAAAATTTAAATTCGTCCGAAAAAGAATTTGAAAATACCATTAGGCCATCGGCTATCATTGATTTTTCGGGCCAGGCCCAGATAATAGATAATATTACCATTTTTATTAAGGCTGCTAAAATGCGCGGAGAAGCGTTGGATCATATCCTGTTTCATGGCCCCCCAGGATTAGGCAAAACCACTCTATCGCGCATTGTGGCTAATGAACTGGGTGTAAATATTAGGGAAACTAGCGGGCCAGTTATTGAAAAAGCAGGCGATCTAGCTGGCTTACTTACCAATTTAGAGGCCAATGATGTTTTATTTATAGATGAGATACACCGCCTCAGCACAGTTGTGGAAGAATATTTATATGCAGCCATGGAAGATTTTAGAATAGACATTATGATCGACAGCGGCCCCAATGCTCGAAGCGTTCAAATAAACCTCAATCCGTTTACATTAATTGGCGCAACTACCCGAAGTGGCTTACTTACGGCACCACTACTTTCGCGATTTGGGATAAAGTCAAGATTAGAGTATTATGATGCACTCACTTTAAAAAATATTATTATCAGGTCATCTAAAATATTAAGTACAAAAATTACTAGCGACGCAGCTCAAGAAATTTCAGGTCGCAGCCGCGGCACACCACGCATTGCCAATGGTTTGTTACGACGGGTTAGAGATTTTGCACAAGTAATTGGTAACGGCATAATCGATTTAGACATTACGGAGCATGCCTTAAAAGCATTGAATGTAGATAAGCATGGGCTTGATGAAATGGACAACCGTATTTTGCATACCATCATTGATAAATTTAAAGGCGGCCCAGTAGGCATAACCACTATTGCTACTGCTGTTGGCGAAGAAGTGGGTACGTTGGAAGAAGTGTACGAACCATTTTTAATTCAGGAGGGATTTTTACAACGTACTGCAAGGGGTAGAGAGGCTACCGCAAAAGCCTATGCGCACTTGGGTAAAAAATCAAATTCAGGTGGCCATGATCAATTACTTTTTGATAATACTAAATAAACGTTTAGACCGCTAAACCCAAGTAATTTATTGCGCTCTTAAATGTTCAACCTTTACAACCATGAACTCAATATTATCTGCAGCATTAATCAGCCTCTTTTTTATATCGTGTAATAAAAATAATACAGTCATTACACCCATTGCTATGCCGTCAACTATGTATTTTCCACCAATTGGCAGCGATGTCTGGGAAACCGTATCAGCACAGTCACTGGGCTGGGATGTTAGCAAACTGAATGAAGCCATTACCTACGCCGGCATAAAAAGTACCTTTGGTCTTATTATTTTATACAAGGGCCGGATAGTAACAGAAAATTACTGGAATGCCTGGGATAAAAATAAAGTTTATTATATCGCGTCTGCCGGAAAATCGGTTACTACTTTTTTAGCAGGCATCGCACAGCAGGAAGGGCAATTGAATATCAATAATAAAACAAGTGCGTATTTGGGCACAGGCTGGTCATCGGCACCATTTGCTAAAGAAAATCTGATAAAAGTAAAAAACCAATTGACCATGACCACCGGTTTGGATTATAATGTGCCCGATCTGGATTGTACAACACCCGCCTGCCTGGCTTATAAAGCAGATGCAGGCAGTTTTTGGTATTATCATAATGCACCTTATTTATTGTTACAAAATGTTATTGCCAATGCCACGTCAACCAATTATAATACTTACACAAAAACAAAACTGGCCGATAAAATAGGTATGCAAAATTATACTTGGTACAGCAATACGCTGTGGCTTAACAGCCGCGATATGGCCAGGTTTGGTCTGCTGATCTTGAACAAAGGTACCTGGAGCGGTAATCAATTGATGACCGATCAAAGTTATTTTACGGCCATGACGAACACATCGCAAAACCTGAATGATTCATATGGTTATTTATGGTGGTTAAATGGCAAAGCTTCTTTTATGGCACCCACTTCTACACTGGTTTTTCCGGGCATGTTAAATCCTGCTGCACCGGCTGATATGATTGCGGCTTTGGGCAAGGGAGATAAAAAGATCTATGTTATTCCGTCAAAAGATTTGGTGGTAATAAGGCATGGTGATGATACCGGCGATGCGGTTTTAGGGCCTTCTTCTTTTGATAATGCGTTTTGGACAAAATTGATGCTGGCAGTAAAATAAGGAACAGTCTCAGGTTGATTAATTTTTAAGCCAGCTTACTCAAGCTCAGGCCGACACATTTTTTAATTGAAACAGTGTATAAAAAATTGCCCCGGCATAATTGCTGGGGCAATGAAAATTAATTTAATCATCAATATCATTACTCAGTAACAACCAATCTAAATCCGTTGCCATGAATATTTACAATTTCAATAGCAGAATCCTCTCTTAAATACTTACGCAATTTGGCAATATAAACATCCATACTTCGGCCATTGAAATACGTATCGCTGCCCCATATTTTTTTCAAGGCAATTTCGCGGCTCAGCAAATCATTTTTATATTCACTCAGCATTTTTAACAGCTCGTTCTCTTTAGGGGAAAGGGTTTGTGTTTTGCCATCAATAATTAATTCTCTCAACCGCGGATTAAAATGATACTTACCTAAATCATATTCTGCATTGGCTTCTTCGCGGTGTAATTCCTCATTACGTTTTAGTATTGCTTTAATTTTAAGCAACAATACTTCGCTATCAAAAGGTTTGGTAATATAATCATCTGCACCCAGTTTATAGCCCTGAATGATATCATCTTTCATGGTTTTTGCACTTAAAAAGAACAAAGGTATATCTGGATTTACATCACGTATTTCTTCTGCCAGTGTAAAGCCATCCATATTAGGCATCATAACATCTAGTAAGCATAAGTCAAATTTTTCTCGTTGAAATGCAGCCAGACCAAGCTTTCCATCTCTTTCTAGCGTGACATTGTAATCATTTAATTCTAGGTAGTTCTTAAGTACCATGCCAAGATTAGTGTCATCCTCGCATAATAATATTTGTGGTTTTATTGGTTCCATGATGTTTAGGTTTATTAGTCAAATAAAATCAATTCAATTTGTTTACAGCGAATATAGTGCCTAATTTTTTGTTAAAGGTTAAAGTGTAGTATCAGATTACATACATTACCCCGATTATTCTAAAAAAAATTCGGGGTTTATTAGTCTAAATCCCAATTAATGTAGCCCATGTTATATGCGTCTTGTTTAAAAAACAACGTACAATACCATTCAAGAATACATTTTTTATTAATAAATAATGGGAGAACGTTAGAAAGACGAATTAACAAAATTAAGTATCGCTTTAAAAGCCTACTCTTTGTATTTTTGTGATATGCAAAAAATTAAGTCTATTTATAATCATCGTTTTAGTCCATTGATAGTTTTGGCATTCATACTTTTTTTGTTGAGTTTTATAACACGGATTATTTTATTTATTAAGAGTTGGCCAAATCTTGAATTTACAGCACTTCAGTTCATTGGAATATTTTTTATCGGCTTTTTTTATGATATAGTGGTTTACAGTTTTTTTGCTATACCCGTTGCCTTATATTGCTGGTTAATGAAAGACAGCTGGTATCAAAAAAAATGGCAGCGAATTCTCTTCTTTATTTTTTTCTTTCTAATCATATTAATACTTGTTGCTAATGTAGGTGGCGAAATTATTTTTTGGAATGAATTTAATGTACGTTATAACTTTATTGCCGTTGATTACTTGGTGTATACTACAGAAGTACTAGGTAATATTTGGGAATCGTTTAATATACCATTAATTGTAGGAGTCATATTTTCCGTTACTGCAGCCATCCTATTTTTTGTGCAAAAAAAACTAAATGCTTCGCAGGGGATAAGTATGCGTTTTGGTAAAAGAAGCATCTTCTTTTTTGTTTTTATGTTATTTCCTATTGTTCTTTTTTTTTTAGTTAATAATCGTATTAAAAATAGTAGCAATAATAATTATTTGAACGAATTGGGGGGCAATGGTATTTATGAATTTGGCGCTGCTTTCTGGAACAACGAAATTAATTATGAACAATTTTATGCCACACGCAACGATACTACAAATTTTAAAATTTTAAGAAATTTCTTAAAGGCCCCTAATGCAACATTTAGCAATGATTTATTAAGTATAGAACGGCAAATAAAAAATGACAGTCCAGAACATAAATGGAATGTTGTGCTTATTAGTGTTGAAAGTTTAAGCGGTGATTATTTAAAACGTTTTGGCAATAGCGAAAATATAACCCCTTTTTTAGATTCTCTTATACCTCATGGATTATGGTTTGATCATTTTTATGCAACAGGAACCAGAACGGTACGTGGTCTAGAAGCATTATCTATGGCTATTCCGCCAACACCTGGTCAATCAATAGTCCGCCGCCCCGATAATGATGACATGTTTACCATGGGCAGTGTTTTACAATCAAAAGGTTATTCATGTAATTATATTTATGCTGGAAATTCTTTCTTTGATAATATGGGAAAATTTTTTAGTAACAGCGGTTATAAGGTATTGGATAAAAGAGATATTCCAGATAGCATGGTACATATAACTACCGCCTGGGGTGCTGATGATGAAGCCGCATTTAATTATACAATACAACAATGCGATAAAAGTTTCGATATTGGAAAACCTTTTTTTAATCATATCATGACGGTTAGCAACCATAGGCCGTATATATATCCCGAAGGCAGAATTGATATTTCACCTACTCATCAATCTATTCAGGGGGCTGTTAAATACACTGATTATGCCATCAATAATTTTATTAAAAATGCAAAAGAAAAACCTTGGTTTAATAAAACCTTGTTTGTTATTGTAGCTGATCACTGCGCAAAAAGCGCGGGCAAAACCGATTTGCCCGTAAATCGATATCATATTCCCTGTATAATTTACGCTCCGCAATTAATAATTCCAGCTATTGAAAAAAGATTAGTTAGCCAGATAGATTTAGCCCCAACAATTTTAGGACTAATGAACCTGAATTATACCAGTCGTTTTATGGGGTACGATATATATCATATGCGTTTGGGAGATGAGCGGGCATTTATTAGCACTTACCAGGATATGGGATATATTAAGGGAGATACGCTAATAGTATTATCGCCCCAAAAAAAGGTAAAAATGTACAGCTCAGATTTTTTAACTGGGGCAAATACCTTAATTACAGGGTCCAAAAATTTGATTAATGAGGCTATTGCTTGGTATCAGGTAGCTAGTTTTCAATATAAAAATGGCAGATATAAAAGCTTTAAAAATAGTAAATAAGTAAATAAATATGTAGATGATTGCAAAATAAATATATTAAAATATAAAAAGGTAGATTCAAATTTTAACGAAATAATAGTTCATTAAATTGTTGAATGATAGTAAACCCCTCGTTATCTTCATTACGATTTTTCATAGGATATTGGATTTTAAAGCGGGACTAGATTTTTATCTTGGTCCCTTTTTTATTTATATACCTACTTATTTTTCTTAAAAGTAATTTTCCCATCCTCGTCAGATTGAATTTTATTTTCTGCCTGCAAGTAATCAATTACCCTCCATATCTTTTCTTTTTTGATATCTTTTAGTATAATAAGAATATTCTCAACAGATAATCCTTTTTCTTTTATTAAGATCCTTATTTGCTCTGTAATACTCTTAAACTCTTCAATTGAAATATAAATAATTTTTTTATTAATGCAGTTATCACAAATGCTGCACGCAGATATTTTTATATCTGTAAAATAATTGGCAATATGCTGACTGCGGCAGTCATTTGTTTTTTGTATATACATAACCATCGCTTTTACGCGTTCTTCAAAATTTTTTTTTCGTTTTAAGTAATCAGTGGTATTTATTCGGTAGTTGTCATTATACATACGGTTTTGTAATAGGGTAATTTGCGGTTTGTCTTTTTGCACCGAATAGCTAATAATTCCATACTCATTTAATTTTTTTAATTCTTTTTTTAATTGGTTAATATCTGTTTGCATAAACTTAGCCAGTATCGTTTCATAAACCGTGGCTGGGTAATCAAAAATACCTTCATAAGAACGAAGTAATCCCTTTAACAGGTTCTCTAGCGCTGGATATTGTTTTTCAAAATCGGTAAGTCCTTCTCTGTCGGTAGTAAATACAACCGTGGATGGTTTAAAAAAAACTTCATTAAAACTAATGATATCTTCCTGTTCTAATACTTTTATAGCATAGGTAGCAGTAAGTATATTTATTTTAAATGCGTTTGAAAATACAGCAATATCAAAATCATAATTCATACCCTCGCCACCGCCAGCAGGAATTTGTAAATGATTCATAATAGCAATATACACTTGCTTTATTACTACTTCATTTGGAAAACGAATATTTGATTGTTCCTGTAGATTTTCAATCTCTTTATTATTGTATAATAAAATGGCATAAGCTCTTTTACCATCTCTGCCCGCTCGCCCAGCTTCTTGATAATAATTTTCCAAACAATCGGGCACGTCATAATGTATAACTACTCTTACATCTGGTTTATCAATACCCATACCAAATGCATTGGTGCTTACTATTACCCGAGTTTTATTTTTTATCCAGCTCTCTTGTTTTTTATTTCTTTCTTCATTATTTAATCCAGCATGATAATAATCAGCTTGAATACTATTTAATAAAAGTAAATCTGATATTTCACGAGTATGTTTACGGCTTTTACAGTAAATAATAGCTGCGCCCGGTACATTTTTTAATATTTCTAATATTTTTTTTTGCTTTGATGGCACATTAAAAACACTATAGGAAAGATTTAGGCGTTCGAATGATTGCAGAAATTTTTTCCATGGGTGCACCAAAATTTGTCCCACTATATGCACAGGGGCTAACTTGTCACAAATATCATCCTGTACCAATTTAGTAGCAGAAGCTGTAAGTGCCAAAACAGGAACATTTGGAAGGAATTCTCTAATATTCGCAATCCGCAAATAGGGGGGCCTAAAATCGTATCCCCATTGCGAAACACAATGTGCCTCATCTATTGCCACTAAGTTAATATGCATAGATGGCAGAAAATCTAAAAATAAGTTAGTTTCTAATCGCTCGGGAGATATGTATAAAAATTTATAATTACCATGAGCAGCATTTTGCAGTGTTTTTTTTATTTCTAAAAAATTCATGCCCGAGTATATGGCTAATGCAGGAATACCTTTTTGTTTTAAACTCTCTACTTGATCTTTCATTAATGCAATAAGCGGACTTATTACTATACATAATCCATCTTTTGCCATTGCGGGCACCTGAAAACATAGAGATTTGCCTCCACCAGTAGGCAATAAAGCCAATGTGTCTTGCCCATCCATAACTGCATTGATAATATCTTCCTGTAGTGGACGAAAATCATTATAACCCCAATACGATTTTAAAATTTCATGAATGTTCAACAGCGTTAATTATAACTTGAAATTAAACCACTTTCTTATAATTAAGCCAAATTGAATTTATAGCAAGAACTACATCGCTAAAACCCATGGCTAGAGAAGCTAATCCAGGTTGCAATAAACCAATAGCCGCAATGGGAATAGCTATTATATTATAAATAAAGGCCCAAAAAAGATTTCTTTTAATGGTGATGAATGTGTGTTTCCCTAAGCCCAAAGCCAAGGGTAAATGTTTAATGCCATTATTCATTAATACCACTTGTGCACTTTGTACGGCTAGTTGTGTTGCCTCACTCATAGAAATACCAATGGTTGCTTTTGCCAATGCTGGCGCATCATTAATGCCATCTCCAACCATTGCAACCGGACTTTCATTATTTAATTGCTCAATGATGTGTAATTTTTCCTCAGGTGTTTTTGTAGCATAATAGATAGTAATACCTAATTTGTCTGCAATGTTTTTTGTTCGCTCCAAATTATCTCCACTTAATAAAATGGTTTCTATATTTTTTGAATGTAAATAACTGATTACTTCTTTAGCCTCTGACCTTATTTCATCTTCCATATCAAACCAGCCAATAAGGGCATCATTTTTTATTAAATAGGCAGTATGTTTTTCATCGGCTGTGTGCATCGCAGCCATTTTATAAGCACCTAGCTGATAAATATTCCCTTCTGCATCTTCCGCTTTTATACCCAGCCCTTTTATCTCTTCTATTTTTTTCCAGTAAATAGGATTGTTTATTTTCCAGTTTATTGTTATCGCTTTTGCAATCGGATGATTTGAGTATTTTTCCATTGAAAAAATAATTTGTTTAAATAATGTTTCATCAATATCATTTTTCCAATTACTTATTGTCATTTGCCCTTTTGTAAGCGTTCCTGTTTTATCAAAAACTACTGTTGTAATATTATTAAATAATTCTAAACTTTTTGCGTTTCTAAAAAGGATGCCATTTTTAGCAGCACGGCCTAGCCCAACAGCTATAGCAGCAGGGGTTGCCAATCCCATAGCGCAAGGACAACTAATTACCAACACAGCAATACTCCTCATTAAAGCACTGCTGCCACTTATATCAAAAGCAAAATAATTTATTAAAAATGTGAGTATAGCTATGCCTAAAACTGCGGGTACAAATACTGTACTTATTTTATCAGCCATCTGCTGTATGGGAGGCTTTTCGCTCTGCGCCTGTTTTACAAGTGTTAAGATATTACTGAGTACCGTATCTTTTCCTATAGCGGTTACCTGTGCTTTTACAGTCCCATCTGTTATTAAACTTCCTCCAATCAATAAATCTTTTTTTATTTTATGAACTGGCTTACTCTCACCAGTTAATAAAGATTCATTTACATGAACATCGCCCCATAAAATATTACAATCTATTGGGACTTGTTCGCCAGTTTTAATTAAAATTAAATCTCCTACATGCAAATTTATATTCTCAACAGAAAAAATTAGTTCTTTATGCTCCTCATCAAACGCAATCATATTGGCCATAACCTTTTGCCGGCTAATTAGCTTGTTCAATTCTTTCTGTGTAGATCCTATTGCTTTATGCTCAACCCATTCGCCTAAAAATACAAGTGTAATAATAGTTGCAGTGGTTTCAAAAAATATATAATTCATACCCAAATTACCAATGCTGCCAATTAAACTGTATACAAAAGCAGCGGTTGCACCAATGGCAATTAATACATTCATGTTTGGTATACCATGGCGCAAACTTTTTATTGCACTTACGCCAAAATAACTCATACCTACTAAATAAACAGGGATACATATTGCTAGTTGAGTCCAAGGATTCATTAAAAAATTAGTAGGCCAAGGCAGCATATGTAGCATTAATGCCAAGGTAAAAGGTAGGCAAAAGAGAAAGCGTTGCAGATGATTTGAAAAAGACCATCTGTAACCTATTGCATACCATCGTAAGTTTGCTTTACATTCGTTTGTTGCCTGTTCTCCATTGCTTACTACTTTATATCCCAAATCAGATATTCCCTTTATTAAATCTTCTTTTGTCTTGATTCCATTGAGTTCAAAACTTATCTCGCCACTAATAAAATTTACTTTAATGTCTTTTAATCCCCCTTTTTCTAAGTAGCGATTAATACTTAATGCACAGTTCGTACAAGTCATACCTTCTACTTTCCAATCAACTTTTTCCATATTGTAAAATTATTCATTGAAATTGTGACTTAATTACTAATGAAGGAAAATATCTTTGCAACATGGAGGTAAATTTTACTTTACAACAAATACAAGAAACGGCTATCCAGTTATTAGCGGATACCGCCAACACTAAAGTACTTGCTTTTCATGGAGATATGGGAGCAGGGAAAACTACTTTTATACATGCACTTTGTGCAGTGATGGGTGTGAAGGATGTGGTAACTAGCCCTACTTTTTCTATTATTAATCAATATAAAACAGCATTGGGTCAAACAATTTATCATATGGATTTATACCGTATTAAGGACGAAAATGAAGCAATCAACACCGGCATTGAGGATTGTTTATACTCGGGAAATCTTTGTTTAGTGGAGTGGCCAGAAAAAGCAGCAGGCATTTTTCCTGATGATACCGTACACATAAGCATAATTTCTATTAATGATAATATAAGAAAGCTGAAATTTAATTTGTAATTTGTAGGCTTCCAAAATACAATTATGGCCACACTAAAACCATTTATATCGCCCTCCTTTATGTATGAAACCTTAGAAGAGACCTTGGATATAAAACCTAAGGGGGCTGAGCTATGGGTTGGTATTCCCCGAGAAAATTCTTTTAATGAAAATCGCATTGCCTTAACTCCCGAAGCGGTTGGTGTACTGGTTGCTAACGGGCACCGAGTAGTTGTTGAAACCAAGGCAGGCGATGGTGCTAGTTATACAGATAATGATTATAGTGAAGCGGGTGCAAAAATTGCATACGATAAAAAAGATGTTTTTGAATGTGATATCTTGGTTAAAAGCGCCCCAGTTAGTGATAGCGAATGCGAGTTGCTTAAGCACAATCAATTTATTATTTCGCCCATACATCTAGCAGTTATGAAGCGTGAGATTTTGCAGAAGATGATGGATAAAAAAATTACGGCTTTAAGTTTTGAAAATTTAAAAGATGATACCGGACATAATCCTATTGTGCGCAGTATGAGTGAGATTGCTGGTAGTGCCGTAATGCTTATTGCTGGCCAGTATTTAAGTAAGGCAAATAATGGGAAAGGAGTGTTGGTAGGTGGTATTAGTGGCATACCGCCAACAAAAGTTATTATAATTGGCGCAGGTATTGTTGGTGAATATGCTGCACGTACGGCATTGGCGATGGGTGCTAGTGTGAAAGTTTTTGATAATAGTATTTATCGTTTAAAACGGCTACAAAATAATATTGGTGTGCGTATGTGGACTTCGGTGTTAGAGCCTAAAATATTAGCGAAGCAATTAAAAACCTGCGATGTAGCAGTAGGCGCATTGAGTGGAGCTATTGGTAGAACCCCAATTGTAGTTACAGAAGAAACCGTAAGTAACATGCGGCCAGGCAGCGTAATTGTTGATGTAAGTATTGATCATGGGGGTTGTTTTGAAACCAGTAGAGTAACCAGTCATGAAAAACCAGTTTTTACTAAATATGATGTAATACATTATTGCGTACCAAATATCCCTAGCGGCTTTGCGCGTACTGCCTCTCAGGCCATTAGTAATGTACTAATGCCACTGATGCTGGAAACCGGTGAGGATGGGGGAATCGATCATATTGTATGGCATAAAATCAATATCCGTAGCGGTATTTATTTATATAGAGGAAGTCTAACTAACTTTTACTTAAGCGAAAGGTTTGATTTAAAATTTACTGATTTAAATTTGTTGATAGCAAGTAAGCAATAGCTATTTATTTATACTTCCCAATTTCAATTGTTTCTTCACAAAAATCATATTCTTGTTTTACATTGCTGCTTATAATCACTAGCTTTTGTGCTGTATAATTAGTAATTAAATTTTGATATAAAGCAATACCATCTGCATCTAAATTAGTAGTAGGTTCATCTAATAAAAGTATTGGGGCATTACTAAAAAAAGCTTGGGCTAGTTTTAGCCGCTGTTTCATACCGCTACTAAAATATCGAAGCTGCTTGTTTATGGCTTTTTCAAGTCCAACAATTTGTAGTATATCAGAAATACCTATAAATTCTATAAGTGGTTTAAAAGAAGCATGAAACTCGAGCATTTCTTTTGCGGTCATTTCTTCAATCAATTCTAAATATGATGTAGCAATAGAGATACTTTTGTAATGTTTACCCTCGTCTGTTGTACCTTGTTCGTTTTTGTATGTAATAGTTCCTTCATTATGTAAGGTGGCGCCGGCTATTACTTGTAAAAGTGTTGATTTACCTGAGCCATTTGGTCCTGTGATAGCATATTTTTTTCCGACACTAAATTCATAACTGCAATGCCGAAAAATCCACTCCCGGTTAAAACGTTTGCCTGTATTGGTTAAACATATATTCATCTCCTAAGCTCTAATAGGGCTTTTTTAACTTTTGTCTTATTAAAGTAAAGACACACAAGTTTCACCTTTAAAATGTAGAGGGAATTATGATTATTCATCCTCTGTATTCCCTTTTATAAATCGTTTAATTATACCTCTACCACTCTCCCTGATAAACGTTACAATTTCATCTCGCTCATCAGTTGCCGGTAATTCTTCTTCAATAAAATTAAGCGCCTGAGATGTATTCATAGACTTGTTATAAATGATACGGTAGATATCCAAAATCTTATTAATTCTATCTAATGTAAACCCTTTACGCTTTAATCCTACTGAATTTACACCTGCGTAACTAAGTGGTGTACGACCTGCTTTAATATAAGGAGGTACGTCTTTACTCACTAATGAACCACCTGCAATAAAAGCATGCTGACCAATTTGTACAAATTGGTGTACGGCGCACATACCAGCCAGTATTGAATTATCGCCTAGCGTTACATGCCCAGCCATTTGAGTGTTATTGCTCATAATGCAATTATTACCTACAATGCAATCGTGCGCAATATGACTATATGCCATAATAAGACAATTATTGCCTACTTTGGTTGTCCAACGATCTTTACTACCTCTATTTATAGTAACAAACTCTCGTATGGTAGTGTTGTCACCAATTTCAACAGTAGTTTCTTCTCCTTCAAATTTGAGGTCTTGAGGTATAGCTGAAATTACTGCACCTGGAAAAATGCGACAATTTTTTCCAATTCTGGCGCCCTCCATAATGGTAACATTACTACCTACCCAAGTGCCTTCGCCAATTTCTACATTTTGATGAATTACACTAAAAGGATCAACCTTTACATTGGTTGTTAATTTTGCGTTAGGATGTATGTATGTGTGTGGATGAATCATAAATTAATAAGCTAGTTTGATAATTTTTATATGCTAATTGTACAAACAGATAGCTGATGATTATTTATTTAAGGATTTATTTTATAAAATTAATATTTGTATTCTTTATTTGTTCTTTTAAAATATAATGTAAATAATTGTTATCAATTAACTAATCAGCGCCTTGGCTAATTCGTATTTACTTTCGCTTCACCAATTGTGCTGTTAAATCGGCTTCGGTACATAATTTATTACCTACATACACACTTCCTCTCATAATGCAAATACCTCTTCTAATAGGCTCTATTAATTCCATTTTTAAAATCAAGGTATCGCCTGGCACCACTTTTTGTTTAAATTTGCAATTGTCTATTTTTAAAAAATAAGTATCATACTGTCCATCGGGCATAGCATTAATACAGAGCAAGCCTCCAGTTTGTGCCAACGCTTCAACCTGTAAAATACCTGGCATTACTGGGTTGCCAGGAAAGTGTCCCTGAAAAAAATATTCGTTGAAAGTTACATTTTTTATACCCACAATCTGCGTATCAGACAATTCAATAATTTTATCAACCATAATAAAAGGAAAACGATGTGGCAATGTTTTCTCTATCTGCTGTTGAGTATAAACAGGCTCTTGGTTAGGATCATAAACAGGGATATTGTTAGTGTGTTTATTTTTTTTGATATGCTGTTTTATTTTTTTTGCAAATTCTACATTACTACTATGCCCAGGCCGGTTAGCGATAATCTGGGCTTTAATAGGATAGCCAATCAAAGCCAAGTCGCCAATTACGTCTAATAATTTATGACGGGCAGGCTCATTTGCAAAACGTAATTCTAAATTATTTAAATAACCTTCACTTTTTATTTCAATTTTTTTTCTGCCGAATGCTTTTGCAAGTCGTCCCATTTCTTTATCTGTTAAAGGCTTGTCTACTACTACAATTGCATTGTTTATATCGCCCCCCTTCACTAAATTATTATCTAATAACATTTCCAACTCATGCAAAAAACAAAAAGTACGGCAAGGTGCAATTTCTGTTTGAAACTCTTTCATCATTTTCAAGCTAGCATGCTGGGTGCCCAAAACAGGGCTATTAAAGTCTATTAGTGTTGTTATCTGGTAATTAGTAGCTGGCATTGCCGTCATTTCTACTTTCTTATTTTCATCAAAATAGGAAATGTTTGTATCAATGCTATACCATACTTTTGCTGCATCCTGTTCTAGTACTCCATTTTTTTCAATAATAGTTACAAAAGGACCGCTACTGCCATCAATAATTGGAATTTCGGGGCCATTTAATTCAATTAAACAATTATCAACACCCATCCCAACCAATGCAGCTAAAATATGTTCAACTGTACTCACTTTGCAATCACCTTTTTCCAATGTCGTACCTCTAGATGTATCGGTAACCAAATCGCAATCCGCTTTAATTATAGGTGCACCAGGTAAATCAATCCGCTGAAATTGGTAGCCAAAGCCAGGGTTGGCAGGCTTCAAAGTCATAATTACATTAATACCCGAATGAAGGCCTGTGCCTGATAAACTAAATGCATTTACTAGTGTATGCTGCTTATCCGGATTAAAATTTTTATCCATGTGTTATGGTGAATTTTATTAACAAAGGTATTTAAAATATACTGTCCGAAGCACTAATAGCAAAGAGTACCCTGTAATTTAACTAAAACTGTAATTGAAAACTACCAAAAATGCCAAATTTATATTTTGTGCCCGGAAATGAGGGTGTAAGCGAGAGGCGACCTTTAGTTACACTGGTTTTGTGGTTTTCAAAAATTTCTTTGGATTTTTTTGGTAGCCTTAATCACTTAATGCTTCTGTAAAATAAAAGGAAAAAATGGCGTGCTTTCAGAAACGCTATCCAAATTGTCAAATATAAAGCTTTGTTGGGGGTAGTTAAGTTTGAAAAAGTATTACTTATCTTTTTTTTCAGCCATTTCTTTTATTATATTTTCTATAGCTTTTACTCTTTGTTCTAATGCAGGTAAATTTTTAATAATTACTTGCGAACGCATTGAGTTTGTATAATCAATCGCCGGATTACCTACAACAACGGTATTGGTTTTTTTTATAGATTTAGTTACTCCACTCTTTCCGCCAATTTTTGTATTATCGGCTATTTGTATATGACCCGCTAATCCTGACTGTCCGCCAATCATTACATTATCCCCAATTTTGGTGCTTCCGCTAACACCAGATAATGCAGCAATAGCCGTATTGTTTCCTACTTCTACATTATGGGCAATTTGTAACAGGTTATCTAATTTTGCGCCAAATTTTATCAATGTGCTACCAATAGTCGCTCTATCTATAGTGGTATTAGCTCCTATCTCAACTTCGTCTTGTATAATTA
>CAMBEI010000019.1 GCA_945865645.1 Chitinophaga pinensis
AAATAAAAAATAAATATTAGTTATGAATTTTTATAAAAACAATAATACCCGTTTTGAGGATGAAGAAAAACCGGATGGTATGCCGGAAAATCCGATGGAGAAAATGATGAGCAGCTGGCAGTTTGATAAAAAATTTATTGAGCAGCGTAAAGTTTTTTTATGGGGTGTGGTTGATGATAAAAGCGCCAAAGACATTACCAACCGGCTCATGTACCTGGAGGCGATTGACCCCGGTAAAGAAATTACTTTTTACATTAGCAGCCCCGGCGGCATGGTTACCAGTGGCATGGTTATTTACGATACTATGCAGATGATAAGCTCACCAGTGAGTACCGTATGTATGGGTATGGCAGCCAGTATGGGCAGTATTTTGCTTAGTGGTGGCGAAAAAGGTAAACGATTTATTTTTCCCAATGGAGAAGTGATGATACACCAGCCAAGTGGTGGCGGACAGGGAACCCACGCCGATTTAGAAATAATGGCCGGACAGATTAAGAAAACCAAACTGATGGGCGCCGAAATTTTAGCCAAAAATTGCGGACAAACCGTTGAAAAAGTGATGAAGGATTTTGACCGTGATTACTGGATGGATGCACAGGAATCTATTAATTATGGCATAGTGGATGGCGTTTTAACAAAAATCTAAAGTATATTAAGCTTAAAATATATTTTAAAGCCTCTTTTTTGAGGCTTTTTTATCATAACAAATCAAATGCAACGTTATTGGCGGGTAACTTGTCTTACAGAAGAAGTTCCTTTTTTGTAACTTTGCCTGAATTTTAAAAAAGTAGTAGAGATAAACTGAAATGGCTAAACAACAAACCTTACATTGTTCTTTTTGCGGTCGCAACCGCGATGAAGTTAAAATACTCATTGCCGGGCAGGATGGGCATATTTGTGAAAACTGCGTAGAACATGCCGAAGAAATAATTGAACAGGAATTGGGTAGTACCAAAGAAAATAAACAAAGTACAACTGCTGCAAATAAATTAACAGTAAAAAAGCCAATTGAAATAAAAAAATTCCTAGATGAATATGTGATCGGTCAGGATGATGCCAAAAAGATATTATCTGTTGCGGTTTATAATCATTATAAAAGACTAAATCAAAAAGTGAATAATGATGTAGAGATTGAAAAAAGTAATATCATAATGGTAGGTGAAACCGGGACCGGTAAAACCTTATTGGCAAAATCCATTGCCCGTATGCTTAATGTTCCTTTTGCTATTGTGGATGCCACTGTGTTTACCGAAGCAGGTTATGTTGGCGAAGATGTAGAAAGTATGCTAAGCCGTTTATTGCAGGCCTGTAATTACGATGTAGCTGCGGCAGAAAAAGGTATTGTATTTATTGATGAAATAGATAAGATTGCCCGAAAAAGTGATAATCCTTCTATAACTAGAGACGTTAGCGGTGAAGGTGTACAGCAAGGCTTATTAAAATTATTAGAAGGAACAGAAGTATTGGTGCCACCTCAAGGTGGACGCAAACACCCCGAGCAAAAATTGATAAAAGTAAATACCCAAAACATATTATTTATATGTGGTGGCGCTTTTGACGGAATTGATAAAATTATTGCTCGCCGGGTTAATACCAATGCTATTGGGTTTAATGTAAATAAAGAATTACAAGAATATCAGCAAGACAATCTGTTACATTTTGTAAATGCAGTGGACTTAAAGCATTTTGGCTTAATACCCGAACTACTAGGTCGCTTACCCGTAGTTACCTATCTTAATCCATTAGATACCGATACCCTCCGCAGTATATTAACTGAACCTAAAAATGCCTTAATTAAACAGTTTACCCGCTTATTTGATATTGAAGGCATAGAGTTGAAATTTGAACCAGCTGTTTTTGATTTTATGGTGGAAAAAGCCCTAGAATATAAACTTGGCGCCCGTGGCCTGCGTAGCATCTGCGAAAGTATCCTCACCGATTCGATGTACGAATTACCATCTCAAAAAGTAAAAGAATTTCAAGTTACACTTGAATATGCCCAACGTAAATTTGGTACTAGCAAGCTAAGTATGTTAAAAGTAGCATAACCACATTTTCAAATTCATAAATATGTTCTCCCCTAATTTCAAACAACCTAATATCATTTTAGGTATTTGAGTTATTTCAATTTATTTTTACATGGTTATTAAGTCAACAATATTAAATATCAAATATAAATTCTAAAATGGTAGATGTTATTTTAGGCATGCAATGGGGCGATGAAGGCAAAGGTAAAATTGTAGATTATTTTGCCAAAAATTATGATATCATTGCTCGTTTTCAAGGAGGGCCAAACGCCGGACATACCTTGTATGTGGAAGGTAAAAAAATTGTTCTTCACCAAATTCCTAGCGGTATTTTTCATGAAGATAAAATTAATTTGATAGGTAATGGCGTTGTATTAGATGCTAGCACATTAAAAAGAGAATGTGATAATGTGGCATCTTTTGGTGTTGATTATAAAAAAAACTTGTACATCAGCGAACGGGCACACCTTATTTTACCAACACATCGGGCACTTGATAAAGCCAGTGAACTTAGCAAGGGTAATGAAAAAATTGGTAGCACATTGAAAGGTATTGGGCCGGCTTATATGGATAAAACCGGCCGTAATGGATTAAGGGTTGGTAATTTATTAGACAAAAGTTTTACAACAGATTATATTAAACTACGGATGAAGCACCAGCGACTGCTGGATAATTTTAATTTTCAGGAAGACATCAGCATCTGGGAGGAAGAATTTTTTGAGGCACTTGAATTTTTACGTGAGTTTAAAATTGTAAATGGCGAATACTTCATCAACGAAAAAATACAAAAAGGCCAAAAGGTTTTAGCCGAAGGTGCACAGGGAAGTATGTTAGATGTAGATTTTGGAACATTTCCGTATGTTACTAGCAGCAATACCATATCGGCAGGGGTATGTACTGGTTTAGGAATAGCACCACAAAAAATTAAGGAAGTATTTGGTATTTCTAAGGCCTATTGTACAAGGGTTGGTAGTGGTCCTTTTCCAACTGAGCTAACTAACGAAACTGGAGAGTTAATTCGTAAAATAGGAAATGAATTTGGAAGTACTACCGGCCGACCACGCCGTTGTGGCTGGATTGATTTGGTAGCTCTGCAGTTTGCTTGTATGATAAATGGGGTGACCCAAATTATTATGACCAAGGCTGATATTTTAGACGGATTAGAAGAACTGAATGTTTGCAATGGCTACAAAATTAATAACGAAGAGAAAAATTTTGTACCTTTTCAAATGAATAGGGTTGATATTGAACCTATTTATAAATCTTTTGTTGGTTGGCAGAAAGATATTACCGCAATAACAGAATTTTCGGCTATGCCACCCCAAATGAAAACATATATTAGTTACCTAAATGAATTTTTAGGAGTGCCTGTTAGGTATATCAGCAATGGCCCAGGGAGAGATCAGTTAGTAGTAGCATAAAAAATAAAAAAAACTTGATATTTTTTTTGGCTATGTAAAAGAGTTTTAGAAATTTTACAAGTATTAATCTATTTTGAATTATGATTTTATTGACTGACAACACAAACACAACAACAGGTACTGTAAGTTTTGAATCTGTAATTAAAGCTGCAAAAAAAACAGCTAAACCAAAAGACGACGATGATACAGCACCAAATAAAAAATCTACTCCAAAGAAAAAAGTAGATGACGATGACGATGATGATGATGTGGAAAAAGATGATGATTGGGATAAGGCAGAAGAAGATGAAGATAATTGGGATCCAGACTTTGATGAATTTGATATACCTAAATCGGGAAGTAAAGCATCACCTGCAAAAAAAAACGGTAAAGGAAAAGATGATGAAGATGATTTTAAAGTTGAAGATGACTTTAACGACCTAGGGCTAGATGACGAGGAAGATGATTTTGATGATGAAGATGATTTTTAATATTGAATAAAAAAAGAGGAAAAATAAATAAGTGAAAAAATGTATTTCTTTTCCTGTTGATGACTTTAATATTTTTAAAATACAAATGTTGAATTGGGTAAACCAGTTCAACATTTTTTGTTTACTGGATAATCAATGTTATAATTTTAGTAAACCTGTATTTGAATGTTTGCTAGCTATAGGTAGTAAGGCAAGTGTTGAATTGCAGTCGGGAAAAGCTTTCGATAGGTTACAACATTTTTCCTCAACAAATAAAAAAGAGTGGATTTTTGGCCATTTTAGTTACGATTTAAAGAACGAAATTGAACAATTAAGCTCTAATCATTTTGATGGTATAGGTTTTAGTGATTTACACTTTTTTGTACCCGAAATTGTAATTGAACTAGGTTGCAAGGAAGTGAAAATATATGCTGATAATGCGGAAGCTATTTACAATTGTATTAAAATTTCGGCAGTTGAAATATCTGCGCAGAATAAAACGGACGCTGTAATTAAAAATAGATTGAGTAAGGCAAACTATATTCATATCGTTGAAAAATTAAAGCAGCATATTTTACATGGCGATTGTTATGAAATTAATTTTTGTCAAGAATTTTTTGCAGAAAATGCAGACATAGACCCCTTATTTATATACAGCCGTTTATCAATGCTATCGCCAAATCCATTTTCTGTTTTTTATAAAATAAATTCTCGCTACTGTTTATGTGCTAGCCCCGAGCGTTATGTAAAAAAAGAAGATAACTTTATTTTTTCTCAACCTATAAAAGGAACAAGCAAAAGAAATTTAGAGAACAAAATTGAGGATGAGAAAGCTAAAAATTATTTAATTAAAAGCGAAAAAGAGAGGGCGGAGAATGTAATGATTGTGGACTTAGTACGGAATGATTTAAGTAAAATTTGCAAAGCAGGGTCGGTTAAAGTAGATGAGCTTTTTGGTATTTACAGTTTTCCGCAGGTGCATCAAATGATTAGTACGGTAAGTGGTGAGCTTAAAGAGAATATAAAATGGGTTGATTGTATCAAAGCAACCTTTCCTATGGGTTCTATGACAGGGGCGCCAAAGAAAAAGGTAATGGAATTAATTGAACAGTATGAACATACTAGGCGTGGTTTATTTTCGGGTGCAATAGGATACGTAAAACCCGGGGGTGATTTTGATTTTAATGTTGTTATCAGAAGCATATTGTATAATAAATTGAATAAATACCTTTCGTTTCAAACAGGTGGTGGCATTACATATAGCAGCGATGCTGTATTAGAATATGAAGAGTGTTTACTAAAGGCAGAAGCAATGATTAAGGTATTAGATTAATTGGGAGCACCATTCAAAAAATCGTTCACCTGGTGGTTGCATAATCTTAAAAATTACTATTCTTTTTTTCTATAATTTTTTTGAGTTGGATATCTAGTAGATTGATTTAGCGGTGCCTCCGGATTGTCGCTCAGTAGCAGTTGCACACACTCATTAAGTATAACATACTTGTTTGCTAAAAAAATTTTCATTTTTTCAGCAGGCAAACGCAGATCATAATTTCCATTTATGTTCATCATGTTATCAAAATCGGGATTGTAGCGGTTAAAGGAAATAATATCCATTGATAAATTTTTACTAATCACTAGTGCATTAAATTTGCCTGTAATGGTTTGAGTACTTGCAAATTCTTTTTCTTCTGTAGTTAATTTCAGCTTTGTATCAAAAGAATTTACGCCCCCTCTTAAATCGAATATGCCTGTTAAATTAGTTGCAGCAGTAAATCCTCCAGTGCCTTCCATAATATAATGTGAGGCAATAAATTTTTTTACGTGATTTCGACTTTCGGTGGGAAGGTAATATTGCAAGGACCAAAAATTTCTACTACCACTTTGTTTAATGGCACTATAAACTCTACCTGGGCCTCCGTTATAAGCGGCAATAACCAGCAGCCAGTCTTTAATTTGACTATATAGGGTTAAAAGGTACCTGGCTGCAGCATGTGTACTTTTATAATAATCTCTGCGCTCGTCTATGAAAGCATTTACAACAAGGCCATACTCTCTGGCTGTATATGGCATAAACTGCCAGGGACCAGCGGCACCTACCCAACTCGTTGCACCCGTACTTAAATTACTTTCAATTACAGCAAGATACTTTAATTCTCGGGGTAAGCCATATTGGGAAAGAATATTATCGATTAAATTAAAATAAGGCTGTCCCCAGTTTTTCATTTGTATTAAACTATTCGTGTGTACTTTAAGATAATCCTGCATATAACTTTCGACATTGGGATTTACCTGAGATGAATACGGTAACGCCGGGTTATAATTGTATGTAGCAAATAAATTTTTAAAACCATACTTAGTAACCTGGCTAAAATATTGCACTTTTTCTTTTTGAGGTGGAACCTTGGTCTTTATTACCTCTGCAATAATTTCTGCTTCTACAGAGTCGCTTATCATAACTGAATCAACCCGGTTTTGTTGTTTTTTTACTTGTGCAAAACTGCCTAGATTTACATGAAGTAAAAGCAGTTGTAAAATCAATGTCACTAAAAATTGCTTCATGTATTACTGCTTATATAGCTGCTGCAGTTTTATAAGTACATCAGCTATTGAAAGTAAAGTTGGGTGATCTATTTTTTTAAAATCTGCAGACCAAATTAGTAAAAATATTTATTTGATTACGAAACGTAATAAATACGTTCTTGTATAAAAAATAGCTTTAAAAGTAATTTAATTTATACAAATTCGGCTAAAGCTTTCCCTATATAGATTGGTGCGCTTCAGCCGAAAGGAAGAATAATTTTATCTAGTGTAATATTTTATTTAGTTTCTTTTTCTTTCATACCTTCTTCAATCTCACTCTTTACATTGTTTTTAGCATCGTTAAATTCACGCATACCCCGGCCAACACCCCTCATCAATTCTGGTATTTTTTTGCCGCCAAACATCAATAAAACAACAATAATAATAAGAAACCATTCGCTGCCTCCTGGCATTGATAATAAAATAATATTGCTTAAAATAGATAACATAATAAACTTGTTTTAGGGTGTAAAGATATATCAAATATTAACTAACCTTGTTATTTTATATAATCATGTTAACCATTAATTTACGGCAGTACTAAAAACCGAGTGTAAATTAAGTATAGCAAACATAATTCTTATCTCATTTGGCTTTAACATTAGCGGCCTGTTCGGGAGAGATGATGCCCCTTGCACAGGAGCCTAAAAAAGTAAGCGCATCTAATAAAATGGAGCAAAGAACAATCCTTACAATAGTTCAAGTTTTTTAATAAATAAATAAGTAAGGGCTAATATCTATGGCGCAGGTTGGTATATCTGATATTATATGTAATAATGTCAATTTTAGATATATATAAAGAGCGAAAATTTTAGTTTTCGCTCTTTATTATATTGTATTAATGATTTATTTTTTTGCCACGGCTCTTCTTTTTTCTCCAATACGAGCACTTTTTCCGCTTCTATCACGTAAATAATACAATTTCGAACGGTTGACCTTACCTACTTTATGCAAAACAATACTTTCAATGTTTGGTGAAAAAACTGGGAATAAACGTTCCACGCCGATGCCATCGCTCATTTTACGTACTGTAAATGATGCAGTTGCACCAGTCCCCTGACGTTTAATTACATCGCCTTTAAAGCTCTGAATACGCTCTTTAGCCCCCTCTACAATTTTATAATTAACGGTTACATTATCACCGGCTTTAAAATTTGGAAGTTTTGCTTTTCCTGTTGTGTCCAATTGTTCATGAACAAATGCTACTGCGTTCATATTATATGATTTTTTACGGAGGGCAAAGGTAAGGGAAACTTATGAGTTATGAGTGCTGAATGATGAGTTTTTTGTAGTTAAACCAGAAATATATTTCAAAGACACTATAAAAGTCACTAAAAATATAATCCAACAGGTAAAAAATGCCGGATTATTAAAATTATTCTTTTAGTAAATATTGCAAATATTCAAACTATCTGGCTACGTTAACTGATCTTTTTTCTCTAATTACAGTTACTTTTATCTGACCAGGGAAGGTCATTTCGGTTTGTATTTTTTGAGCTATTTCAAAACTCAGTTTATCACTTTCTCCATCTGTTACCTTATCTGCTTCTACAATAACTCTTAACTCCCTGCCGGCTTGTATAGCATATGCTTTTTCAACGCCAGTATAGGCCATAGCCAAGTTTTCTAGATCTTTAATACGCTGTATGTATTGTTGCATAATCTCCCGCCTTGCACCGGGTCTGGCGCCGCTAATGGCATCACAGGCCTGAATAATAGGAGAAATTACATATTGCATTTCCATTTCATCATGGTGTGCTCCAATGGCATTTACTACTGCGGGATTTTCGCCGTATTTTTCGGCCAGCTTAGCGCCTAATAAAGCATGACTTAATTCTGTTTCTTCATCTGGCACTTTTCCAATATCATGCAGCAGACCGGCTCTTTTTGCTAGTTTAGCATTCATTCCCAGTTCAGATGCCATGATAGCACAGAGATTAGCTGTTTCCCTACTATGCATGAGTAGGTTTTGTCCGTAAGATGAACGAAAACGCATGCGCCCAACCATTCTAATTAATTCTTTATGTAGGCCATGAACACCCAACTCCATAGCGGTACGTTCACCTATTTCCATCACCTGGTCATCAATTTGTTTTTTTGTTTTCTCTACCACTTCTTCAATACGTGCCGGGTGAATACGTCCATCTGCAACCAGTCGTTGTAGCGATAAGCGAGCAATTTCCCTGCGTAATGGGTCAAAAGAAGAAAGTACAATTGCTTCAGGGGTGTCATCTACAATAAGATCTACGCCAGTAGCGGCTTCTAATGCGCGTATATTACGCCCCTCCCTACCAATAATAGATCCCTTTATTTCATCGCTTTCTAAATTAAAAACGGTAATAGCATTTTCTATAGCAGCTTCTGCAGCAGTGCGCTGTATTGTTTGTATAATTATTTTACGAGCTTCTTTGGTTGCCTTTAATTTAGCATCTTCAATAATTTCTTGCTGAATAACCAATGCTTTTGTATGGGCTTCCTGTTTTAAGCTTTCAATTAGTTGAGCTTTGGCATCTTCGGCACTAAGACCAGCTACTTTTTCTAAACGGCGAATATGTTCTTCCTGATGTTTTTCTAGTTCGGTACGCTTATTATTTACAATCTCCGTTTGACGGTTAAGGTTATCCTTAATAGTTTCATTGTCTTTGAGCTGTTTCTCTAGATTTTGATCTTTTTGATTAATGGATTGCTCTTTTTGTTTAATGCGATTTTCGCTATCAACTAATTTTTGATTGCGTTGCATTACATCTCTTTCGTGATCCGACTTGAGCTGAACGAATTTTTCCTTAGCTTCTAGTAGCTTTTCTTTTTTCAGATTTTCGGCCTGTAATTTGCCATCGGCGACAATTTTTTGAGCTTGTTGCTCTGAGTCTGCTATTTGCTTTTGCGTATTTTTAGCAAAAACTAGTTTACCCAGTATTATGCCCAATATCAGTGATGCTGCACCAATGATAATGTATAGTATTATCGGTTCCATTGATTATTTCATTTTTAAATCGGTTCACAATCATATATAACTCCCCTTTATCCATATATAAGTTAAATGAGATGTTTAGTTAACGAAGATAAGTAATTTGTTTGGAGAATCTATACAGAGAGCCTGTTTGCCAATTGTGATCTTGCTTTAACTTAAAAAAGTGACTTATTTTACCTTATCCAACTGCTGCTCAATTTTTAGCAAAACATTGGTCATTTCTTTTTCTAAAGCGGGATTATTATCGGCGCTAGTTTGTGTGGCATACCAGATCATTACCATGGCAATATAATCCTGCATATCCTTGCCAGAAAACTGGGTTTTAAATTCAACTATTTTTTCGTTGATGGTTTTTAAGGTGTGGCGTATGGCTTCTTCATCACTAGGATTAGTTTTTATGCGATAAGTACGATCGCCAATTACAATATTTACAGTAATGAGTTCTGCCATAATTATTCACTTAGTATGCCAATACATTTATCTATTTCCCGAATGTACTGATTGATGTTTTTTTCAAATACTTTTTTATCTGTTTCATTCATTTTACCGGCAGCAGCTTTTAAAATGATTAACTTTTCCTGCATGGTTATAATCTGCTGATTATCTTTTTCTTTGCTTTCCTTTAATGTTGAAATTAATTCGCTTTGTCGCTTATTGTCTTTTTGCAATAGCTGGTAGTTCTTCAGTAATTGCTGAAGTTTTTCGTTAACGCGGTTGATATTTTTTTCTAAATCACTCATAAGGGTTGTTACAAAAGTAATAATTGGTAAAGATTATTTTCTTATTTCTGCGCCTAATTCTTTTTCATAAGCTCCACTAATCTTATTCATCATATCGTCAATCTCTTTATCAGTAAGTGTTTTCTCTTCATCTAAAAAAGTAAAACTAACGGCCATTGATTTTTTACCAGCTCCAATTTTTTCACTTTCAAATATATCAAACAAACTTATTGCTTTTAATTTATTTATTCTGATATTATTTGTGGTTTTTTCAAGTGCTTCAAAAGACAAATTTTTATTTACAATAATAGCAAGGTCGCGGTTTACAGCTGGGTATTTGGTAATGTCTTTGTGCTGTATATTTATTTTTTTATTAATATTAAGTAAGTCGTCCCAATGTAAATCTGCATAAAAAACGGGTTGCTTTATATCAAAATTTTCTAGTTTCTTTTTACTAGCCATACCTATTTCTGCAATTATTATATTTTTAATAATTGCCTGCAAGTTGTTTGATAAATCCATGTTTTCTGATGCAGAATATGAATCAACTTTTAATCCTAATACATTAATTATTTTTTCAAAAATTGCTTTTATAAAATAAAAATCTATTTCTTTTCCTTTTTCTTTCCAGCTATCAGGGTTTGTATTACCTGTAACATAAATGCTGAGGTGGTTATTTTCAATATATTTTCCAGCCTCATTAATCGCATAGGTTTTTCCAAATTCAAAGAATTTTAAATCATTATTTTTTCTATTTAAATTATAAGCAATGGAGGCTAACCCTGTTTCCATCATAAATGGCCGCAGTATATTTAGCTCTTCACTTAAATTATTAATCATCTTTACTGTTTTTTGCAAAACAGTATCGTTATAATAGGCAGCATTAGTAATGGAATTTGTAAATATTTCTTGAAATCCAGATCCAATAAGTGATTCGGCTGTCTTTTCTGTATAGGCTGTTTCATGTGCTAGCCACTCCACCGATGGCGCGATGGTAATTAAGTTTGGAATATCTACATTATCTAACCCATCTATCCGCATTATTTCTTCTACAATATCAGCAGCAATACTGACATCGGGTTTACTTAAAGGAACCGAAAATCGCATTTCATCATCACCTTCCTTCAAGAGTTCAAATCCTAAACTGCTTAAAATATTTTTAATAGTATCGCCATGATAATTTTTGCCGCTTAATTTTTTTAAGTAATGATATTTAAGTGATACTTCTGTTTTTTGTTTTGGAGTAGGATAAACATCAATAATATTACTTACAATTTTGCCGCCAGCAATTTCTTTAATCAACATAGCTGTTCTTTTTAAAACCTGAACGGCGTTGCTAATGTCTACCCCTTTTTCAAAACGAGTAGCGGCATCTGTTCGAAGGCTATGGCGTAAAGATGTTTTGCGAATTGTAGTTGGATTGAACCAAGCACTTTCTATAAAAATATTTTTGGTTGTACTAGAAACACCGCTGTGCATACCACCATATACTCCACCAATACACATGGGCTCATCTCCATTACAGATCATTAAGTCTGCAGAAGTAAGTTTTCTTTCTTTTTCATCTAATGTAATAAACACTGTTGCTTCGGGTAAATTTTTAATGACCACTTTTTTACTGGTGATTGCATCAGCGTCAAAAGCATGAAGCGGCTGTCCAGTTTCGTGTAAAATGAAATTAGTAATATCCACTATATTATTAATTGGACGTACGCCAATACTTTTTAATTTTTGTTGCAGCCAATCTGGGCTATCATTAATCGTTACACCCTCGATACTTACACCAGAATAACGCTGACAGTCTTCGGGATTTTCAATAATCACCTGCATTTGCAACCCCTGTTTATCAGGTTTAAAATTATTTTTAAATGGAGATTTTACAATAGTCTCTTTTTTGTTATGGTGAGATAAATATGCGCAAACATCTTTAGCTACCCCTAGATGACTCATTGCATCTATACGGTTTGGGGTAAGGCCAATTTCAAAAATATAATCTATGGTTAGGTTAAAGAATTGCGCAGCTGGTATGCCAATGTTTGTATCATTTGGCAGTATCATAATACCAGTATGGTTTTCGCCCAAACCAATTTCGTCTTCGGCACAAATCATACCATAGCTTTCTACACCCCTAATTTTTGCTTTTTTAATACTTAAAGGTTGGCCAGTAATTGGATAAATAATTGATCCAATAGTAGCAACAATTACTTTTTGTCCGGCAGCTACATTTGGGGCACCGCAAACAATTTGCAAGTTTTTATTAGCGCCAATATGTACAGTTGTTAGGATTAATTTATCTGCATCAGGATGCTTTTGACAGCTTATAACCTCGCCAATAACTAAGCCATGTAAGCTTCCTTTAACTGCTTCTTTTTTTTCCAAACTTTCTACTTCAAGTCCAATAGAAGTGAGAATCTTACTCAACTTTTCAGGTTCAATAATTTCGGGCAAATATTCACTAAGCCAGTTATAACTAATAATCATTTAGGTAATTAAATTTACTATTGTTAACAAAGATAATGATTCGAAGGATATCCGTTTGCTTTGCTACTATGATTGAAAATGATAATTGCACTATCTCATTTAGTACCCCGTTCCTGTTATTAAATTACAAATTTTTTTGAAACACCTGCACAATAAATAGAAATAAGCTACATTCTGATATTAAGATAAACAAATAGACAAAAGTATATTTAAAGTGAAGAAAAAAATAAGGGACCTATATAATGTGTGCATAATCTGATTGGTAACCCAACTCTATTTGAATATCATCTGTTAATAACACTGTGGATAACAAGTTTAAAAGCTATCTTCGTCTGTGAATACAAGGTGGAAAATTAGCATAATAAAACTAGGAGGTAAGGATGTTAATATACTATAACATTTTGCCTTTATCTTAGCTGCCCATCAAACAATAAGCCTTAAAAATAACAGCAAAGGAACATGGAACTTACAAATTTTAATAAAGACAAAAAATTGCGCCGTAAAGCGCCACTTGACTTAGGAAACATTATGTATGGTAAAGTTCCGCCTCAGGCAAAGGAACTAGAAGAAGCAGTACTTGGGGCTATTATGCTCGAAAAAAGTGCGTTTGATACCGTGGTGGAAATATTAAAGCCAGAGTGTTTTTATCTAGATGCTAATCAGCGGATATACAAAGCTATGCAAGGGTTGGCTATTAAAAACTTACCTATAGATTTATTAACAGTTGTTGAAGAACTAAAATTTAGAGAAGAGTTGGATACTGTAGGTGGTCCATATTATGTAACTAAATTAACCAATGCTGTTGTTTCTTCTGCTAATATAGATGCTCACTCCAGAATTGTTTTACAGAAATTTATTCAGCGTGAATTAATTCGTATTAGTGGCGAAATTATTGGAGATGCTTACGAAGATAGCACAGACGTTTTTGATATGCTTGATGAAGCGGAGAGTAAACTGTTTGAAATAACTAATAACCACCTTCGCAAAAATTTTGATAGTATTGATTCGGTATTGGTAAAAACTATTGAGCGTATTGAAGATATGCGGAATAGGCAAGAGAATATAACGGGTGTTCCTACTGGCTTTCCCTCTTTGGATAGAATTACTTATGGATGGCAATCTACTGACTTGATTGTTTTGGCAGCAAGACCTTCTGTTGGTAAAACTGCATTTGCATTAAACTTAGCTAGGAGCGCAGCTTTACATCCTACTAAGCCTACTGCAGTTGGTTTTTTTAGTTTAGAGATGAGTAGCGGACAGTTGGTGCAAAGAATTTTAAGCGCTGAAAGCGAAATATGGCTGGAAAAAATTGCACGTGGTAAATTAGAAGAACATGAAATGAAACAATTATATAAAAATGGTATTGAGCGTTTATCTAAAGCGCCCATTTTTATTGATGATACAGCAGCACTAAATATTTTTGAATTAAGGGCTAAATGTAGGAGGTTAAAAAATAAACACAATGTCGGTCTCATTATTATTGATTATTTACAATTGATGAGCGGGGCTGGTGAAAATCGCAATGGAAACAGAGAGCAGGAAATTAGTCGTATATCAAGAGATTTGAAAGGACTTGCAAAAGAATTACAGGTTCCCATTATTGCCTTATCACAGTTAAGTAGGGAGGTGGAGAAAAGAAAAGAGGGTGCAAAAGTTCCGCAGCTGAGTGATTTGCGTGAGTCGGGAGCTATTGAGCAGGATGCAGATTTGGTTATGTTTATGTTTCGTCCCGAGTACTACGATATTAACGAAACCAAAGATGGCGAAAGTAATAAGGGAGATACATTTTTAAAAATTGCTAAACATCGTAATGGCAGTTTGGAAACAATAAAATTGAAAGCATTATTGCATATTCAAAAATTTATTGAAGAAAATGGAGCTAGTGATTTTGCTAGCGGCACATCTGGAGGAAACTGGAAACAAATTAAAAGTGATGATGGAGATGGAGCAAAAATGTATATTCAAAAGCCTAGTAAGATGAACGACGAAGAGTATGATACGGATGAATAGTTGTATAAGTAGGTAAAACTTATTTGCAAAAGATAGTCAAAATTTTTATTTTATAATATTTTATAAGGAATAAAAAATTCCATTTATTTCTCATTCTTTTTGTAATAATGGCATTACCTTTTTTTTATAAAGAAGATTTAGTTGTATCAAGCACAAATGTAGTGCTAGATGAATCTACTAGTAAGCATATAGTGCAAGTATTGCGTATGCAAAACGGCGAGCAATTACAGCTTACCAATGGTAAAGGTGCTTTATTTACGGTTGAAATAACAGATAATAATAGAAAAAAATGCACAGTAAAAGTTATTGAAAAACTCAAAATTAAAAATTCAAAACTCAACATATCTATTGGGATATCTTTAATTAAAAACGCCACCCGCTTTGAATGGTTTTTAGAAAAAGCAACCGAAATTGGGGTATCAGAAATTATACCGCTTATTTGTAGTAGAACCGAAAAAAATACTTTTAAGTTAGATCGGATGAAAAGTATTTTAGTGAGTGCAATGCTGCAAAGCAAGCAATGCTGGTTGCCTGTATTGCAAGAGCCAATAAGATTTAATCAGGTGGTAAAATCGGCACCACATCAGCAAAAATTTATTGCACATTGTATTGATGATACAAAAAGAAATCTGGCAGATCTTAATAATGAGTCCTTAAGCTCTAAAATTATTTTAATTGGACCTGAAGGAGATTTTACAATGGATGAAATTGAAATGGCTTTGCAAAGTCATTATAATGCAGTAACCCTCGGCGAAACTAGATTGAGAACAGAAACGGCTGGAATAGTTGCTGCTAGCTTACTTCGCTTGATCTGATAACTCTTCTTCCTCATTTACAAGCGTAGGTTCATTTAATTCAACTACACGATTTTTGTTCATGCGTTTTCGCATTAGCATATTCAATAACTCTACCATAAAAGAAAATGCCATACCAAAATAAATATAGTTTTTTAAATTAAGTTGATGAGCTGCTTCTGCATTCCAACCTTCCATAATTAGGCTAAGGCCAATCATAACCAGAAATGAAAGTGCTAGCATTTTTAGTGCTGGGTGTTTATGAATAAAACTAGAAATAACAGGACTAAATAAAAACATGATCGTCATCGCAATAACTACAGCAGCGATCATAATCTCCACATATTGTGCAGTACCTCCTGCGGTGATAATGCTATCGAAAGAAAAAACTGCATCAATCAAAATAATTTGCCCGATGGCATTACCTAAGGAAATTTTTTTATTTTTTTGTGAAGAAGCATTGGGATCTTCACCTTCTAGTTTATGGTGTATTTCCATTACCGATTTGTAAATAAGAAATATACCGCCTGCTAGCATTACAATACTAGCCAGATCAAAGTCCTTATTTAAAATGGTGAATACCGCTTTTCCTTTTTGAGAAAGTAGCCAACCTAGACCCAGCAACAATAAACTACGAGAAAGGATTCCGGTGATAATCCACATACGACGAGCTTTTTTCTGATCCTTGTCTTTATTTAGTCGGTTAAGAATAATACTAACAAAAATTACGTTATCAATACCCAACACAACTTCCAGTACAACAAGGATAAAAAAACTGATGATACTTTCTGAGGTAAATAAATGTTCCATGATTAATTATAATACTTTACAAATTTGTTTTACAATACTCGGCCCTTGATAAATAAAACCGGTCCAGACCTGGACCAGTGATGCGCCTGCATCAATCTTTTCTTTTGCATCGGATCCTGTAAATATACCACCACTTGCGATAATAGGTATTTGCCCACTGGTTTTTTGATGAATGTATTTTATAATTTCGGTGCTTCTTTGTTTTAGTGGCAATCCGCTTAATCCTCCGGTTCCTATATTTTTTATTTGGGACTTAGGACTCAGGAGTCCTTCCCGGTTAATGGTAGTATTAGATGCAACCAGACCATCTAACTTTATTTCCAAAGCCAAATTAATTACATCATCTAGTTGTTCGTTTGTTAGATCTGGGGCTATTTTTAATAGTATTGGTTTTTGGTGTTTGAACTTTAAATTTTGACTTTGAAGATTGGTCAATATTTTATGTAATGCATCTTTTTCCTGCAATTCTCTAAGGCCAGGTGTATTTGGACTGCTAACATTTACCACAAAATAATCTACATAATCATGCAGTTTGTTAAAGCAGGTTTCGTAATCTTTCCAGGCATCTTCATTTGGTGTAATTTTATTTTTTCCAATATTACCACCAATAACCAGTCTGCAGTTTGCAGTTTGTAGTTTGCCCGTTGTTAACTTCCAATTTTTTAGCCTTTCTGTCACCGCCTCAACACCATCATTATTAAAACCCATCCGGTTGATGAGGGCTTTGTCTTTAGGCAAACGAAATAATCGAGGTTTATCGTTTCCGCTTTGTGGTAGGGGAGTTACAGTACCTATTTCTACAAAACCAAAACCAAGGGTTTCTAATTCGTTTAGGTAAGTTGCATTTTTATCAAAGCCAGCACCAAGGCCTACTCTGTTTAAAAAATTAAGGTTATATATTTTTTTGCTTAAGCTAAGATGTATATCATCTTTAGGCCTAAAGCTTGCAGATAACATTTTTTTTAGTATATTAATTTTACACATCACCTTTAGTCCATTCATAGAGATATAGTGTACCCATTCTGGATCAAAACAAAATAAAAAAGTGCGTAGTACTTTATACATTGTTGGCAAAATTAAGTTACTACTTTCAGTTTTTTGTTTTCATTCATAAATTATAACTTTGGGCTATAAAAGTTGCATAAACAACTATTAATAAATCAAAAGTATAAAATCTAAATAAGATGCAAGAAGCATATATAGTAGCCGGATATAGAACAGCCATTACAAAAAGTAAAAAAGGTGGATTTAGATTTACCCGTCCTGATGATTTGGCTGTTGATTTAATAAAAGGCTTACTAGCAAGTGTACCACAATTAGATATAAAAAGAGTTGATGATGTAATTGTGGGTAATGCTGTACCTGAGGCTGAGCAAGGGTTACAAGTAGGAAGAATGATTTCGGCAAGGGCTGTTGGTATTCATGCGCCTGGTATTACCATCAATCGATATTGCGCCAGTGGGTTAGAAAGCATTGCCATGGCGACTGCAAAAATAAGATGCGGTATGGCTGAATGTATTATTGCTGGAGGTGTTGAAAGCATGAGTCTTGTGCCAACTTCAGGTTGGAAAACAGTTCCTTCTTATGCTCTAGCAGAAACTGAACCTGATTATTATTTAGGCATGGGACTAACAGCCGAAGCGGTTGCCAACGAATATAATGTGAGTAGAGAAGATCAAGATGCATTTAGTTATAACAGTCATTTAAAAGCAGGAAATGCTATCGCAGCAGGGTATTTTGAATCTGGCATTTTACCCATTACGGTAAATGAAGTTTATTTAGATGCTAACGGCAAAAAACAAAAACGTGATTTTATCGTAGACACTGATGAAGGTGTTAGGGCAGATACCACACCCGAAGGATTGGCCAAGCTAAAACCTGCTTTTGCTTTGGGCGGATCAGTTACTGCAGGCAATTCTTCACAAACAAGCGATGGGGCTGCTTTTGTTATTGTAATGAGTGAGCGGATGATTAATGAACTAGGGTTAAAACCAATTGCTCGGTTGGTTAATTGCGCCAGCGCAGGGGTTCATCCACGGATTATGGGTATTGGTCCGGTTGAGGCTATTCCTAAAGTTTTAAGGCAGGCAGGTATGAATGTTTCGCAAATTGATTTGTTTGAACTAAACGAAGCCTTTGCTTCTCAATCTTTGGCTGTTATTAGAACACTAGAACTAAATGCTGAAATAGTAAACATAAATGGAGGAGCCATTGCGCTTGGCCATCCCCTAGGATGTACCGGTTGCAAGCTAACTATTCAACTAACAAAGGATATGAAAAGGCTTAATAAAAAATTTGGCATAGTTACTGCTTGTGTAGGAGGAGGACAAGGGATTGCAGGAATTATAGAAAATATATAAAATAAGTACTAACTTCATAATACCTATCAACTCTGGATAAAAAATTAGAGAAATAAAAAACTTATTAAACTATATTAAATCAATTTTAGCAATAACTGTTTTCTATTATAGACACCAAACTAACTGCTATGGACAGAAGAGATTTTTTTACAGTAGGTAAATCCACCAAAAAGCAAGCTGCACATGCTAAAGCCCACGAAACAGTAACTCCAGCTCGTACTTTAAGTGGCATTAATCCTTATACAGGAATATGGGGAACCAATGAAATTATCCATCTTTTAAAAAGAACCATGTTTGGGGCTAAAAAAATGGATGTAGATTATTTTGTTACGCGAACTATGAATCAAGTAGTGGACGAATTACTTATGCCAACGGCCGCTAGTCCTGCTCCCCCAGTCAAAGAATATACCACTTCCACCCAGCCTGGCACACCCGACGCTAATATTGCACAAGGCAGCACTTGGGTAAATGATATTAATAATGACGGCACTGTACAAAGTCAACGTAGATCATCCTATAAAAAATGGTGGACAGGCGTAATGATAAATCAGGATAGAAGCATTAGGGAAAAGATGATATTTCTTTGGACGGATCATTTTGGTAATGAAGCAGATGAAGTTGGGGTAGGTAATTGGATTTACACACAGCATTCTACCATCAGGCAAAATTGTCTTGGCAATTTTAAACAAATGGTAAGAAATATAACTTTAGATTTATCCATGATGCGTTATTTAAATGGTTATTTAAATACGGCATCTGCGCCTGATGAAAATTTTGGTAGAGAATTACAGGAGTTATTTACAATGGGTAAAGGTGCAGGAAGCCAATATACAGAGCAGGATGTAAAAGAAGCTTCAAAAGTATTAACTGGCTGGCAGATCAATACTAATACTTACCAAACTATTTTTACTTCCTCTAGGCACAGTTCGGTAGACAAAACTTTTTCCGCATTTTATAACAATACGGTTATTACAGGAAGAACAGGTGCCACAGCTGGCGATTTGGAATTATCTGATTTAATGAACATGATTTTTGCCCAGAACGAAGTGGCAAAATTTATTGTTCGTAAATTTTACAGGTGGTTTGTATATTATGAAATAGATGCTGCTACAGAAGCTAATGTAATTAGTCCACTGGCTGATATTTTTCGCACTAATAATTATGAAATTAAACCTGTGTTAGCTGCATTATTTAAAAGCGAGCATTTTTATGATGTACTAAATCAAGGTTGCATCATAAAAACACCTTTAGATATTGTGATAGGGTCATTGAGAGAATACAATGTAAATATGCCTCTAGCTTCGGATTGGGCTACAAGCTATTCACTTTGGAATACTTTATATTCAAATATGATTTTGCAGGGAGTCAATTTACACGATCCCCCAAATGTAGCGGGCATGCCTGCCTATTATCAAGAACCTTTGTTTCATGAAATCTGGATTACCACAGACTCTTTACCCAAACGAAACCAGTTTACAGATTTAATGGCTAATTCGGGGTATACTACAAATGGATTTAAAATGCAGTTTGATTTTGTTGCTTATGCAAAAACGCTTACTAATCCTGGAAATCCAAATGATTTGGTTGAAGAGACCTTAAAGTATTTATATCGAATGAATTTATCACCGCAGGTAAAACAACAAATGAAAACTCAGATGTTGTTAAGCGGTCAACAGTATGATTATTATTGGACAAATGCTTGGAGTGCATACATTGCAAATCCTTCCACGGCAAATTTTAATATTATAAATATTCGGGTAAGAGATTTATTTAGATACTTGATGAATTTAAGCGAATATCAATTAAGTTGATAGGGCAGCTTGGTGATTAGTGAGCTGTGAAAATGCGCACTAATTTTTAAATACCTGCACACTACCAACAAAAAAAAACTAACAAAAATTACTTTTTCTGTTATAAAAACATCAACATGAAACGTAGAGAATTTTTAGGAAAATCAGCATCTGTTGCACTTCCCGCTTTAATAAGTGGCTATGCTGTAAAAGCATTGAATGAAAACTCGCCATTAGTACAAGCCTTGATGGGAGGGGGAACCGATACCGATCATGTACTGGTAATTATTCAACTATCAGGCGGTAATGATGGCTTAAACATGGTTATACCTATCAGTACTTATGGTTTATATAATGCTGCTCGTACAAATATTGCTATTCCGCAAAATAGCATTCTATCTTTAAATGGATATGCTAATACAGGGCTTCATCCTAGTATGACTGGTTTACAAACTATGTATAACGATAACAAGTTAAAAGTGATACAGGCCGTAGGTTATCCGCAACCTAATTTTTCTCATTTTAGAGCAACAGATATTTGGATGACAGCAAGTAATAGTAACCAGGAAGTTTATACAGGATGGGCAGGTCGATATCTTAATTATGAGTATCCTAATTTTCCAAACGGCTATCCTAATTCCAATGACCCCGATCCATTAGCTATACAAATAGGTTCTACTGCTTCATTAGTAGCTCAAGGACCTACTGTAAATATGGCAATAAGTATAACCAATGCAACTGCTTTTTATCAGTTAATTAGTGGCACAAATGATGCTGTACCTGCTACTAAAGCGGGCAAAGAATTAAATTATATTCGTAACATAACCAAACAAACACAACAATATGGCAGCACCATTACAGCTGCTGCCGGCAGGGTTACTACACAAAGCCCATATCCAACTAATAATAGCCTTGCCGATCAATTAAAAATTGTAGCTCGTTTGGTAAAAGGTGGATTAAAAACAAGGGTTTATATGGTGAGTTTTGGAGGTTTTGATACACATAGTTTACAAACAACTGTTGCGGATAGAACCATTGGCGGCCATGCCACATTATTAGGAAAAGTTAGTAATGCAATAAAAGCTTTTCAGGACGATTTAATTTTTTTAGGCATTGAAGATAGAGTTGTTGGGATGACTTATAGTGAATTTGGCCGGAGAATAAAAAGTAACAGTAGTGTAGGCACTGACCATGGAGCAGCAGCACCTATGTTTGTTTTTGGTAAACCTGTTGATGGAGGTGTGCTAGGAGATAACCCCACAATACAGTCGGTAGCTAGTGTAAATGATAATGTGCCTATGCAATATGATTTTAGAAGTATTTATTCTACTTTACTAGAAAAATGGTTCTGTCTTCCTAAAACAACGGTACAAGCATTATTTCCGCCAAATATAAATGGGCGACTGCAGGATTTACCTTTAATTAAAGCGAATACCTGTAAAATAACTATTCCAAATACATCTGGTAGCAGTTTAATCACTAATTATCCCAATCCGTTTACAAGCAAAACAACAATTGAATTTAATACAAACGGTGGACATACTTTAATACAGATAATAGACACCGCGGGTAGGTTATTAATGAATTTATTAGAAGTAGATTACCCTGTTGCCTCTAGACAAACCGTAAGTTTTGATGCATCTCATTTACCAACAGGCGTATATTATGCACGTTTACAAAATGCGGCTACACAACAGGTTCGTCCAATGCTTAAAGTTAGGTAATCAATTTTTTTTACTATATAAAAAAGTCTACGAATAAAATCATCGGCTTTTTAAGTAAATTTTTTTTGTTAATCTGTAATTCGATGGCCGGCATTAACCCAGTCAACAATTTTTTGTTTATCAGTAGCAGTTAGCTGTCCGGCTTGAGGCATAAATGATGGATTGCCATCCACTGCCCGTATTTTAATTCTATCCCAAGAGCTTATCACATCATTATCTGTTTGTAAACTTTTACCTCCACTAGTTGTGCCATTTAAGTGGCAGGGACCACAATAGCCGTTGATAATGGTTTTAACACTAAAATATTTTGGACCATATCCGATAATTGTTATTGGTTTTGAGCCACTACAGTTATTTGCATTTTTTACAGTAAGAGTATAGTCCCCTGCAGCAAGATTAAAGAAATTAGTGGATGGCTGAAACGCAGCGCCTCCAATGCTATATAAATAACCAGAGCCAATTGGAGATGTTGCTGTAATAGTTCCAATGGTTTGCCCGGTTATGGTATGTGTAATACCTGCTACTGGTGTTATAGTTACTCCTAAGCAAGGGTCAACTGGTGGCAAAGGGGTGGGTGCTGGATCAGATTTTGAACAGCTTGCGAAAAATGCCACTATAATCATTACAATATAAGTTGTGTTTTTATTCATCTTTAATTTTTTTATATTATAAATATATACTTAATAAATAAACTATTAATAATTTATTTATTAAATGGGTAGTTTCAAGTTTATAAAGAGAAGTATGTTTGTTCAATTAATTTCATTTTATTTATTCAATTCTAATGCAGTAAATAAATGGGGTATTAATTTGGGGTATTTTTTTTGAATGCTCAAAGGCGTATCTGGTAAATTACAGATAAATACGCCATAAATTGCCCAAGGTCTTTATGTTGGCATATAACGAATTAGTATATTTGCAACTTCATTATTACTTATGCAATTAATACCTGTAACTAACAAAGCTACTGCTCAGCAATTTATACAAACGGCGGTACTTATAAATAAAAATGATTTTAATTGGATTCGTCCCTTGGATAAGGATATTTCTGAAGTATTTGATAAATCAAAAAATAAAGCATTTCGTTTTGGAGAAGTTACGCGCTGGGTTTTAAAAGATAATAATGGTCAATTGATAGGGCGAATCGCAGCTTTTTTCAATAAAAAATATAAAAACAAAGGCGACGATATACCTGTTGGCGGTATTGGTTTTTTTGAGTGCATTAACCATCAAGATGCTGCTGATTTATTATTTGACAATGCAAAGCATTGGCTTATACAGCAAGGGGTGGAAGCGATGGATGGTCCTATAAATTTTGGCGAGCGTGATCGCTGGTGGGGTTTAATTACTAAGGGGTTTACACCGCCACTATATTGTATGAACTATAATCCAGCTTACTACATCACACTTTTTGAAAACTATGGGTTTAAACTATTTTATAATCAAGTTTGTTTTGCCATGGATGCCCAAAAAGAGCTTGCAAAAAAAACTATGGATAGGCACCGGATTCATGAAGCAGATCCAGATTTAACTATTGGAACTATTAAAAAAAATAATTTTGAAAAATATGCTTCCGACTTTACTGAAGTATATAATAAAGCATGGGCAGGCCATGGTGGATTAAAACAAATGAATAAAGAACAGGTGTTGCTAATGTTTAAAAAAATGAAACCAGTGATGGACAGTAGCTTGATTTTTTTTGCTTATCACAAAGATGCACCTATTGCTATGTTTATAAATATGCCTGACATTAACCAGTATTTTAAACATTTTAATGGAAAATTTGGGCTATTACAGAAATTAGAATTTGTATTGCGTCAAAAATTTAAAAGGTCAAAAAAATTTGTTGGCCTTGTATTTGGTGTGGTACCAGAGTGGCAGGCTAAGGGCATTGATTCGTATATAATTGGTGAGGCAAGAAAAATTATTCAGGTTCCTCCTTTTTTATATAAGGAGTGTGAAGTTCAGTGGATTGGTGATTTTAATCCCAAAATGATTAATGTGTTGGAGCATTTTGGCGATACCTATCGTAGCCGTAACTTGGTAACTTTTAGGTATTTATTTGACCGAGCTAAAGAATTTATACGGCATCCAATGGTATCTTAAGTGGTGTAAAAACAAATTCGTTTTTACAGAATAGATTAACGAAATTAGCAGCCCATGGATAAATTTATTGTATCAGCACGAAAATATAGGCCACAGAATTTTTCAACTGTGATAGGGCAGTCGCATATTACTACTACATTAAAAAATGCAATTAAGAATAATCAACTGGCACATGCATTTTTATTTTGTGGTCCACGCGGAGTAGGTAAAACCACCTGTGCTAGAATTTTAGCAAAAACTATTAATTGCGAAAATAGAACGGTAGATAACGAAGCTTGTAATACCTGTAACAGCTGTGTTTCTTTTGATTCGGGCACTTCGTTAAACATACATGAACTGGATGCTGCTAGCAATAACTCGGTAGAAGATATTCGGACGTTGGTGGAACAGGTTCGTTTTGCACCTCAAGCTGGTAAATACAAAGTGTACATTGTGGATGAGGTACATATGTTAAGTTTAGCAGCCTTTAATGCATTTTTAAAAACCTTAGAAGAACCACCCCCATATGCTATTTTTATTCTGGCAACTACCGAAAAGCATAAAATAATTCCAACTATACTTAGTCGTTGTCAAATATTTGATTTTAAGAGGATTACAAACAATGATACCATTGAGCATTTGCAAGGAATTTGTGATAAAGAAAAAATAAAAGCAGAAAAGGCCGCCTTGCATATTATAGCCCAAAAAAGTGAAGGATGTTTAAGAGATGCATTAAGTATTTTAGATAAGATAGTAAGTTTTTCTAATGGAGAATTAAGCTACAGTAATACATTAGAGCACCTTAATATTTTAGATGAAGATTATTATTTTAAAATGCTGAATTACATGCAGCAGCAGCATTTAAGTGATGCTATATTACTATACGATGAAATAAATCGTAAGGGATTTGAAGGAGATACTTTACTGGAAGGCTACAGCGAGTTTATAAGAAATATTTTAGTGAGCAAAGATGCTAAGGCTGCTATTTTATTGGAAGTAGCTGATGATTTTAAACAAAAGTATTTGCAAGCGGCTCAGCAAATTTCTACTGGCTGGTTAATAGCGGCTTTAAATTTATTAAACGAAGCAGAAATTAATTATAAGCAAGCTAGAAACAAACGATTGCATGTAGAGTTAGCGATTATTAAACTCTGTTACTTGTTACAGGCTATTGAAATAGTGAATGAGGAGGGGGCTATTTCAAAAAAAAAAATAGTTGAAATAGCTCGGCCTGTATCATTTAAATCTATTCAAATTATTAAAGTAAAAGAATCGGAACAAATAGGGAGCTCTGGTGCTATTGTCAAAAAAAATACAAAAGCAAAACTGATTGTTGAAGCGCCAGACTTAGCAACTGAAAAAATAGTTGTCAAGCCTATTATTTCTGTAACTGCTGAACCAAAAAAATCTCTTGGATCTTTGGATACAATTAGAAAAAATTTAAGCATACAAAATAAAAAAATCGGCAATGAGGTTAAAGAATTAACAGAAGAAGAGCTGAGGATATGTTGGGATAAATTTATTGAAAAACTCCAGCTAAAGAAAAATCATTCGGCCGTTACTAATTTCAAAATGGCGGAATTAAAAATTGTTGATAACAATTCAGTGGAGATTATTACAGACAATAATATTCAACAAAAATTTATTGAACAGGAGCGTGCTGATCTGGTTGATGACCTCCAACAACATTTCTTCAATCGACAATTAACTTATACCGTAATAATCATAGAAAAAGGAGGAACAGGCGAAATGGCTCGAAAGCCTTTAGGTTCAAGGGAACAATACCAGAAAATTATAGAATCCTACCCATTGGTTAAAGAATTAAAGGATAGGTTACGCTTAGAACTTGATTATTAAGTTAAACTGCCTTTCTTTTCCTCATTTTACATTAATTTTGAACTTCAATCTAAAATAAGAGATTAAACATTATGGCAGAAGTGATACGCATGCCGCTATTGAGCGATACGATGACAGAGGGCAAAATAATATCCTGGAATAAAAAAGTAGGAGATAAAGTTAAAGCTGACGATGTCTTAGCCGATGTAGAAACCGACAAAGCAACTATGGAAGTAAACGGCTATGTAGATGGAACTTTATTATATATTGGAGTACAAGCAGGGGAAGCGGCAAAAATTAATCAGATTATTGCCATTATTGGAAAAGAAGGAGAATATTTTACTAATTTATTAGATGAAAAAGTCATTTCCGCAAATCATTTTAGTAGTGCAAATGAACAATCAATAATAAAAAATAAACAAAGCAATATTGTTGAATTTACCCCACTCTCTACACTAAAAACTGTTGCTCTTCCTAAGGGTGCAAAAGAAATACGCATGCCATTATTGAGCGATACAATGACCGAAGGAAAAATAATATCCTGGAATAAAAGAGTTGGTGATTTTGTAAAATCCGATGATGTATTGGCCGATGTGGAAACAGACAAAGCAACTATGGAAGTGGTAGGTTACGAAGAAGGTACTTTATTATATGTAGGTATAGAAGCTGGTAAGACGGCTAAAATAAATGAAATTATTGCTATATTAGGAAAAGCTGGAACAGATGTAAGCGCCTATGTAGCAGCAGAAAAAGCTGGATTAAATAGTTTGCAGTTGGCAGCTGATAATTTGCATACTGAAGCAGTTAATAACCTAGTAGAATCTATAATGGCAAATGAAACACAAATCACTAGTGTGGATTTACAGGCGAAAAATGATCACTTAGAAACAAATAGTGGAAGAATAATTGCTTCACCACTTGCTAAAAAATTAGCAGCCGATAAAGGAATTGATATCAATAAAGTAAGTGGAAGTGGTGATGGCGGCAGGGTAACAAAAAAAGATATTGATGGGTATGTTCCATTAGTAAATGCACAGCACCTAACCAAGCAAGGCACTATAGATAGTAGCCACCAGACCATAATTAACGGACAGGAGGGGTACATCGATTTACCCTTAACCCAAATGCGCAAAACTATTGCAAGGCGGCTTGTTGAAAGTAAATTTGCAGCACCTCATTTTTATTTAACCATGGAAATAAACATGGATAATGCCCTTAATGTTCGTGCCCAGTTAAATGAAATTAGTCCAGTTAAAATATCGTACAACGATTTTATTTTAAAAGCAGCAGCTTTGTCATTACGCCAGCATCCAGCAGTAAATAGCAGCTGGATGACTGATTTTATTCGTCTTAACCAGCATATTCATATTGGCAGCGCTGTAGCAACTTCCGAAGGATTGATTGTCCCAGTTATACGCTTTGCCGACCAAAAAAGTTTATCGCAAATTGCAGGTGAAGCAAAAGAATTATATAGTAAAGCAAAGGATAAAAAATTACAACCATCCGAATTTACTGGTAACACATTTACCATTTCTAATTTAGGTATGATGGATATTGAAGAATTCACAGCCATCATTAATCCTCCTGACAGCGCGATATTAGCAGTCGGTAAAATTAAAGAAGTAGTAGTAAAAAAAGCCGAAGGATTTGGTGTTAGTCATATGATGAAACTTACTATAAGTTGTGATCATCGTACAATAGATGGCTCTGTGGGGGCTGCTTTTATGCAAACACTAAAAAAATATTTAGAAAATCCTGTAACTATGTTGTTCTAACTATTTGTTAGTACAAACTGAATAATTAATATTATTTATTTGCACACAAATTATAGGTTAATTTTTTATTACACTTGAACCAACCTCCCATTATACTATTCGATGGTATTTGTAATTTCTGTAACAGTGCAGTAAATTTTGTTATTAAAAGAAATTCCAAATCCAATATTTTTTTTACTCCCATACAATCAGAAGCTGGTAAAGCGGTATTAAAAAAATACAATCTAAAATTATCTGATCTGCAATCTTTTATTTTTATTGAAAATGGCAACATATACAAAAAATCAAGCGGGGTATTAAGGGTTTGTAAACATCTAAGGCGTCTTTGGCCTTTGTGTTACCATTTTATTATAGTACCTAAATTTATTAGAGATGGCATTTATAACTGGGTTGCCAAAAATCGATATAAATGGTTTGGGGTACTACCAAATTGTATGGTTCCCTCACCTGCATTAAAAAAAAGATTTTTAAAATAAATGGGAAAGAAAAAAACTCTGGTGCTTGGGGCGTCTGATAATCCTGCTCGTTATAGTTACCTGGCTATAAATAGATTAATAAATAATCAATTTCCTGTTGTTGCTGTTGGCAAAAAAGCAGGAATTGTTTCGGGCATTCCAATTTTAACTGAAAAGCCTCATTTTATAGATATTGATACGATTACCCTTTATTTAAATCCTGCTAATCAAAAGGAATACTACGATTATATAATTTCCCTTCATCCTCGCCGAATAATTTTTAATCCTGGCACAGAAAATAATGAATTATCTTATTTTGCGCTTCAGAAAAATATACTAACCTTGGAAGCTTGCACGTTGGTATTACTCACCACTGGTCAGTATTAATATACTTTTTTGTAGTAATTATAATACACCAGTTGTAGAAGCTTTACCCATTCTTGCACCACTTAGGCCTATTTTGAATTTTATTTTCGTCGTAATCTAAAAGTTACATTTGTTACTTGAATTTAATTATTAATTTATCCGTAACTTTAGAAAACTTCTTTTTATGTTGTGGAGAAAATTTAATGGAGATCCCATCAAGCTAAAGATTAAAGATGCTGTTGAACAAGTTATACAAAGAGAATCAGCAGCTGGTTTTCATTTAAAGGTTTGTATTGGTACCGATAGTCAGGTCAAAGGCAAAGAAACTGAATTTGCCACCGTAATTGTTTTTTTACGGCAAGGCCGTGGTGGTTTTATGTTTATTCACAATGAAAAGTCTTCGCTTTCCTACAGTATAAAAGAAAGAATGCTAGTGGAAGTAGCAAAAAGTATTGAAATTGCATATGAGCTTTGTGATCTTTTTACTTATTATGATGTAGATATGGAGGTTCACGCAGATATCAATACCAATCCACAGTTTAAAAGCAATGAAGCATTAAGGGAAGCGATGGGCTATATTTTAGGAATGGGTTTTGCTTTTAAAGCTAAGCCGGAAGCATTTGCTAGCAGTAGCTGTGCCAATAAGATGGTGAATTAATTGCTGGGACTAAATTTCATTTTTTCAAGTGTTTTTCAAATTATAGCAATGTTTTAATTTTTTTTATTCTTAATTCGGCTCCGTTAAACTGTTATTAGTTTCTTCTATAAAAGAAAGAATTTTTTCTTTACCTGTTTTCTTTACGGCACTGCTTACAAAATGCTGTGGTAAAAATTGCCAAGTTTTTTTCATAGTCTCTAAAAAATCTTTTATATTTTTATTTACTGTACGTTGATTTTCTTTATCACTTTTTGTAAATACCAAGCAAAAAGGTATCTGCCAGGTTCTTAATTGATCCAAAAATTCGAGATCAATTTTTTGTGGTGAATGTCTAGCGTCAATTAACACAAATACCATGGTTAGATTTTCTCTTTTGCGCAAATAGTTTTCAATCATTTGCTCCCAGCGTCTGCGACTTCTTATGCTAACTTTGGCAAAACCATAACCTGGAAGATCAACCAAATACCATTGTTTTCTTTTGGTGTCATTTAAACTTGCTGATGTTTGCTTTGCTTTTGGCGTAGGTGCTGAAGAGATTTCGAAATGGTTTAATAATTGCGTTTTTCCAGGGGATCCGGAAGTTTTTGCCAATTTTTCATTATCACAAAGCATATTAATTAGGGATGATTTACCTACATTGCTGCGGCCAATAAAAGCAAACTCCGGCCTATCGGGTATTGGGCATTTTTCATAATTAGGGCTGCTAATAACGTATTTTGCTGATTTGATTTGCATAGAGTAAAGATACAGATTGATTTCTCTAACTAATTTTAACAGGCTATTACCTTTTGCGTATAACAATCTTTTAGCTGATATCTAGTATATTTGCCAACCATGAAAGATTATGCACACGATACCGTAGTTCCTTATAAGCATTCGCAAGTTGGTAAAAAAAAACAGGTTGCCAGTATGTTTGATGAAATTGCATTTCGGTACGATTTTTTAAATCGGGTTCTTAGTGTAGGTATTGATGTAGGCTGGAGGAAGAAAGCGATAAAGCAGTTGCTGAAAAACAAACCCTTACATATATTGGATGTAGCTACTGGCACAGCAGATGTGGCCATTATGGCATCTGGGATATTAAATCCCATAAAAATAACGGGTATTGATATTAGTGATGGGATGTTGAATATTGGCAGAAAAAAAATAGAAAAACTAGGCTTACAAAACACGATTGATTTGTTACATGGAGATTGTGAGACAATAAACTTTAACAACGATTCGTTTGAAGCGGTAACAGTAGCATTTGGTGTTCGTAATTTTGAAAATTTGGAAAAAGGCTTATTAGAAATATTGCGGGTTTTAAAACCAGGAGGAAAGTTGGTAGTACTCGAATTTAGCAAACCTAAATCTGTTGTTGTAAAAATCATATATAATCTATACATGAAAATTATAACCCCTAATTTGGGTAAATTAATATCAAAAAATTCCAACGCCTACCAATATCTTGATGAATCAATTAATAAATTTCCGGAAGGAAATTTATTTACAAATATTCTAGACAATCTGGGATATAGAAACACTTATACTAAACCATTGAGCTTAGGCATATGCAGTATCTATTGCGGAGAAAAATAACACATATAGGCATAGCCATTTTGTTTTGTCCATTAATTGGCTTTTCCCAGTTAAGGCAAGCAGTTAATCAAGATGATCACGATGATCAAACGATTCGCTTTGGAATAAACTTGGGTACCAATCGTTCTCATTTTAGTTTTACACACCATCCACTTTTTTTACAACAGGCGCCATTAGATAGCATTACTGTTATTGAAAGCGTAAATAGTACTGGCATAAATTTGGCTTGGCTTGTTAATATCCGTTTAAATGAACATTTTGATTTACGCACCTACCCGGTTAATCTAACTTTTACAGAAAAAAACTTTCAATATAATGTAACTTATCCCGATGGTCCAGCAGGGGAGACACCAGTAACAGCAAAGAAGGTTCAATCCATTTCATTAAGTATTCCCATTCAAATTAAATTTAGCAGCGATAGAATTAATAATTTTAAAGTGTATATGATTGGGGGTGGTAAAGCCGAGTACGATCTTGCTTCAAATGCAGGTGCTAGAAAAGCCGAAGACAAGATTAAACTTAAAAAATTAGATTATGGTGTTGAGGCAGGACTAGGTTTTCATTTTTATTTTCCTATGTTTGTTTTAACACCCGAAGTTAAAATGGGATGGGGTATTGCTAATTTACATAGTAGAGATATCAATTTAAAGTATTCTAATGTGCTTGATAAAATAAACTCCAGGATGATCTCTTTTTCATTAACTGTAGAATAAAGAAATCAATAATCGTACCTTCTCTTAAACATATTTATACGAACACCACCTGTAAATAAGGTTGTGCTAATTGCAGCAGGATTACTGATTGTTTTTATATGACGATACAGTCCTGTTAATTCAAAAAATACATTTTCTCTTACTTCATAGGATAATTGTAAGTAGGCATTCAATACTGTGGCTTTATTTCCACTACCTATTTTAAACCCTTTGTCCATACTTCGGGTATTATAATTCTTAAATATATTACTTCCAAAATTTTTTCCTGCACTATCTAATCCTTTGTAATAATAAATTCCTTGTACATATATCTGCCATTTTGGTGCAGGTTGATAATGTATTATACCTATAAATTCCTGAAAGTTAGATCCTAATGAATGTGCAAGCGGCTGATTGTAATGGGTATAATTAGAAATGCTATCATAGTGTGAATAGGTGAATGGTCTAACTCGGTTTGTTTCCAATTGTATATCTAGGTTAGGAACACCAAAGGCATCAATGTATTTAAGGCCAAGTTGAATACCCCATTTATTAACCCAACTGGTAGGATTATTTTTTATTTCAGATAAAATAAATTCGTCTAATAAGAACTGTCCATAAAATTGTGTGCGATGAAGGACATTAGCTTTAAAATCTAATCCAATGACCGCATTATCTGGGCTGCCAAGTGAACCTTCTATATGCCGATAAAAAATTATGGGATTTAGGTATTGAAAATCAAAATGATTTTTACGTCCAAAAATAACACCTTCAAATAAACCCATATTAAGCCACTTGGTTAAATTCATACTCAGGTGGTGCATGGCTGCATATTTACGGCTAAGTAAAATACTTCCAGTCTTTTCAAACTGTGGCATAAGTTCCATAAATAAATTCTGATAATTTATTTTCCATATCCTAGTGTTAAGTTTTAAAAATAAATTACTGTTACCATAGTCGCTTAAAAACAAACTGCGGTATCCATTACCAATAAAATTTTTATCATAACCAAACTGAACATCAATAGCTCCTGCTGCCTTTAAGGTTATATAACCACTTGCATCAAAATAATCATAAGCGCTAGTTTTAAAAGGTTTATAAAAACCTACGCCGGGTACTGCGTTAAATTGACTTACCTGCTGCTGAAAAAACTGCGGACCTCTTTCCTGGTTCTCAGCTAAAAAAGTAGAAAATCCAATTTTACGGCCAATCGATCCCCTTGCTGCTAACCCTCTGCTATTTATATAGATAGGTTTATTGTATCCCGTTTCCACTCCCTGCACATATTGAAAAACGGGATTGAGGGCAAGAAAAAAATCTTTTGTTTTAACTTCTAAAAAATTAGGTTTTGTTTTATAAAAAGTTTTCAGCAAGGATCTCTTACTTGCCGATTCTGCATTTATTAGAGCTGTCCATTCACTATTATTCATTAAAAAACTCGCTAGGTTATATTCATCTATAGAAGTTAGTGACTGGCTATTCCAATTCGCATATTTATCTAAGCCATTCATGGTATCTAAATATCTAAGCTGGACACTATCTATAAATTTTGCTTGTTCTACAATGTATTTTCTATTAAATGGCTGCAAAGTAGAAAAATTAAGATTTGTATTCTTTTGCTGTTTAATTTCTAGCCTTTCAATAAAATGAATGCTTTTTGATCCTGGGGTTAAAAAAGTGGATTGAGATTCTGCAGTTGTAGATGCCAGGCAAATAAAAAATAACAAATTGGCTAAGCTTTTAATAAATTGCATCAGATAATTTTAATTTAACAGGTAATTCTATTTAAGTTATGCAAAAATACCTTTTTAAAAACATACAGGTTGTAAATGAAGGAAAAATTCAGTTTTTAGACGTTTTAACAAGTGGCGAGCGGATAGAGAAAATAGCAACATCTATTGAAACAAAATATAAGATTACTGAAATAATAGGTGAAGAAAAATATCTTTTCCCCGGGGTTATTGACGATCAAGTTCATTTTAGAGAGCCTGGACTAACGCATAAAGCAACCATTTATACCGAAAGCAAAGCCGCTGTGGCTGGTGGCGTTACCAGTTTTATGGAAATGCCTAATACACTACCCAATGCACTTACCCTAGAATTATTAGAAGAAAAATATACCCTTGCAGCCAATACATCGTTGGCTAATTTTTCCTTTTTTATGGGAACTAGCAATAATAATGCAGAAGAGGTATTAAAAATGAATAAACACAAAAATGAGGTGTGCGGTGTAAAAATATTTATGGGATCTAGTACAGGTAATATGTTGGTTGATAGTCATTCAGCATTGGACAAGATTTTTAAAGAATCTGAAATATTGATTGCTACACATTGTGAAGATGAACGAATTATTAAAGCTAATTACGAACGGTTAAAAACTGAAAAAGGCAAATTGTCTCCAGGAGATCACCCGATAATTAGAAATGATGACGCTTGTTTTGAGTCCTCTTTAACTGCAATAAAATTTGCTCAAAAATACAATAGTCGGTTACATATCTTGCATATCAGCACCGAAAAAGAATTACAGCTTTTTAGTAATATGATGCCGCTAAAAGAAAAAAGAATTACAGCCGAAGTTTGTGTACATCATTTACATTTTACGGCTGATGATTATACTATGCAGGGGTATAAAATAAAATGCAATCCTGCTATAAAAGCAGCACATAATAAGGAAGCTTTGTGGAAAGCATTGCTAGATGATAGACTCGACGTTATTGCCACTGATCACGCACCACATACTTGGGAAGAAAAACAGGGAGTTTACGAACAAGCACATGCGGGGTTACCGCTCGTACAACATCCCTTGTTATTAATGTTACATTACTATAAAGAAGGAAGGATTAGTCTTGAAAAAATTGCAGAAAAAATGAGTCATGCTGTTGCCGATTGTTTTCAAATTAGTAATCGTGGTTATATACGTGAAGGATACTTTGCAGATCTGGTAGTAGTTGATAACAAACGACCTTCTATAGTAACTAAAGAAAATATGTTTTATAAATGCGGCTGGAGTCCTTTAGAAAATTTTTCATTTCCGGCATCTTTAGAAAAAACTTTTGTAAGTGGTAAAATGGTTTATGATAATGGACAATTTGATGAAATAACAAAAGGACAAAGATTATCGTTTAATAGGTAAAATTTGGCATGTACGTTATATACTGTGTTTATAATTTAACACTTCTCTTCCCATTTAATATTATAATTTAAATATTGCATTTATATGGATATAGACAAAACAACACTTGCTGATCTTTTAATGTTTAAAAGTGGGGAAGAGATTTCTGTTTTTGGTAAATTGGATATGTGCAGTACTTCTCATGGTAGCGAACAGTTAAGAATTAATTTTAGCACACCTTTAATGACGCAAGATGAAATTGTTGCGATTCAACAAACACTACAACTCATCATAAAAAAAATAAATCAATGGCCATTACAAATAACGAATGGCACGGTGATGGTAGTAGAAAAATTTTTTGATTCCCAAATTAGTCTCATTCCACCTCATCCTTCTGCTTTAGAAGCGTATAGTTATAAATTATTACATGGCCCCGATTTTGCTTTAGTAAACTATTCTGCTAAACACTGCTTTGATTTTATAAAAGGGTTTCAATATTTATTACAATTATTTTCGACTGAAAATTTGCCGAATCCATTAAAAAAAGTTTTATCAGCCATTGAAAGTATAATCAAAAAAAATCAGTTAGCTTTTGTTAAAAAATATAATAATTCTGATGAGTTATCTAACACACAAGTATTAGAATTTGCTCATTTTATCCGTTATGTTTACAAACACAATATGCTCGATCTGGTAGTGTTGTATGCGCAAATTGATGCTTGGTATGGCATGGCAAGGGCTGTTGAAAAGCACGGTTTAATTTTTCCTGTATTTGTACAAAATGATGACCCTATAATAGAAGTTACTGGCCTGTATCATTTGCTAGTACAGCAGCCTGTGGCATATGATGTTGTGCTTAACAAAAAAACAAATTTTCTATTTTTAACTGGTGCTAACATGGCTGGTAAAAGCACTTTCATTAAATCGGTGGGCGCTTCTGTTTTTCTAGCACATATTGGTATGGGTGTGCCGGCGCAACAAATGAACTTAACTTTATTTGATGGCTTGCTTAGTAATATTAATGTGGTTGATAATATTACTAAAGGAGAAAGTTATTTTTATAACGAAGTACAGCGAATTAAAGCCACCATCACTAAAATAAGCGACGGTAAAAAATGGCTGATATTAATTGACGAATTGTTTAAGGGTACTAATATTCAAGATGCTATGAAATGCAGTACTACTGTAATTGAGGGGCTACTAAAAATGAAAAAATCGCTATTCATCCTTTCCACACATTTATATGAGATTGGGGCGGAACTAAAAATGTATCCAAACATTGGATTTAAATATTTTGAAACCTCGGTCATAAACGAGCAACTTTATTTTAGTTATCATTTAAAAGATGGTATTAGTAATGATAGGTTAGGCTATTTAATATTAAAAAGAGAGGGTGTGGTATCCATGTTGGAAAAGATGTAATTAGATGTCGACAAATTTTTCTAACTTTAAGAAAAATTCGTACCCATGCTCGTTAAAACTTATGGCAGCGCCGTGTATGGCGTTGAGGCTATTAGCATCACTGTAGAAGTGAGTGTAAATAATCAAGGTAAAAACTATTTTATTGTTGGGTTGCCCGATAATGCGGTTAAAGAAAGTTTACAAAGAGTGGAGAGCGCTATTAAAAGTAATAAGCTGTATATGCCCCGTACCAAGCTGGTGGTAAATCTAGCTCCAGCAAATATAAAAAAATCGGGTACTGCATTCGACTTGCCTATTGCTATTGGTACATTAGGCGCAACTGATCAAATTAAAAATCCAGAAAAATTAGCCGACTATGTAATTATGGGCGAGCTTAGTTTGGATGGAGAAATAAGGCCCATCACTGGGGCATTGCCAATTGCAATACAGGCACGTAAAGAAGGGTTTAAGGGATTTATTGTACCCAAACAAAATGCTAGAGAAGCAGCGATGGTAAATAACTTGAATATATATGCAGTAGAGCATATTAAAGATGTGATTACATTTTTTAATGATGAGAATTCTATTCAACCAACTATAGTAAATACAAGAGAGGAGTTTGCCCATGCACAAAGTGATTTTGAAATTGATTTTTGTGATGTAAAGGGACAGGAAAACATTAAGCGGGCTCTAGAAATTGCAGCTGCTGGGGGGCATAATGCTATTTTGATTGGTCCGCCAGGAGCTGGAAAAACCATGCTAGCAAAGCGTTTGCCAACCATATTGCCTCCATTAAGTTTACAAGAGGCCTTGGAAACAACAAAGATTCATTCTGTTGCAGGGAAATTACCTGCTGATTCAACATTAATTTCTAAGCGACCATTTAGAAGTCCTCACCATACCATATCAGCTGTGGCCTTAGTTGGCGGAGGAGGCGTCCCACAGCCAGGAGAAATATCACTGGCACATAATGGTGTTTTATTTTTAGATGAATTGCCTGAGTTTAAGCGGCAGGTTTTGGAAGTAATGCGCCAGCCGATGGAAGAAAGAAAAGTAACTATATCTCGAGCAAAAGTGGCTCTAGATTTTCCTGCATCTTTTATGTTGATAGCCAGTATGAATCCTTGTCCTTGCGGTTTTTTTAATCATCCAGAAAAAGAATGTACCTGCCCGCCAGGGACTGTACAAAAATATTTAAATAAAATTTCAGGTCCCTTATTAGACAGAATTGATTTACATGTAGAAGTAACGCCTGTTGCCTTTAGCGAACTCTCCTCGGTGCAGCAATATGAAAAAAGTAGTAGCATAAGAGCGCGCGTAATAAAAGCAAGGGAAATACAAGAAGCACGGTATAAAAATAGTGAAGGCGTTTATGCCAATGCACAAATGAGTAGCAAGCAATTAAAAGAGATTTGTATAATAACCACAGCGGGGCAAAATTTATTAAAAGTAGCCATGGAAAAATTAAATTTAAGTGCCCGTGCTTACGATCGCATATTAAAAGTTAGTCGCACCATTGCAGATTTATCGGCTAGTGCGGATATTAAACCAGAGCATTTGGCCGAAGCCATACAATATCGCAGCTTGGATAGAGAGGGATGGGGAGCATAAAAATAATTAGATTATTGAGCACCTGTTTTCACCTACAGACTGCGAACTATTTTCTGCCTTTTCGTCAATTTTTCCGAACTTGCACGATATTTGATATCTTGAAACTTTCAATATATAAATAAACCTAATGAAAATATTAATTCGCTATCTCAAGCCGTATAAATGGCTGGTAGTGTTAACCTTAACCTTAGCGGCCATAAATATTGGATTTTCTTTAATTGATCCCATTCTTTTAGGAAAGTTGATTAATCTGGCAAATGACCACCAGAGTAGTGCAAAGCCATATAGTTACAATCATTTTTTTAATACTTTTTCTTGGGAACACCCTGGCGTATGGTTTATATTGATATGTTCCATATCTGTAGCTATGGTGAGTCGCATTGCAAAAGCTTTTCAGGATTATTTTTTAAATTTAATTATTCAAAAATTTGGTGCCAAGGTTTTTACAGATGGTTTGCAACATGCCATGAAACTGCCTTATCAGCAGTTCGAAGATCAACGCAGCGGTGAAACTCTATCTATTCTTACTAAAGTAAGATCTGATGTAGAAAAATTTATGATAAACTTCATCAATATTTTATTTGGGATAATGATTGGCGTTGTTTTTGTTTTTGTTTATGCCGCTGTATATATTCACTGGAGTATTCCTGTGGCTTATCTGTTGGGAATTTTATTTCTCACCTTGATTACAAATTATCTGAGTAAAAAAATAAAAAGTATTCAAAAAAATATTGTTAGCGAAACTACAACACTTGCAGGATCTACAACCGAATCACTTCGTAATATTGAGTTGGTAAAAAGTCTAGGCCTTACCGAACAGGAAGTAATAAGATTAAATAAAAATACATATAAAATATTAGGACTTGAATTAAAGAAAGTTAAAAGAATTCGAAGTATCAGCTTTGTGCAGGGTACATTGGTTAATACTTTACGTCAAATTATTTTATTTATTTTAATGTATATTATTTTTAAAGACGAAATGAATGCAGGTCAATTGGTTACCATGCAAATATTTTCATTTTTTGTTTTTGGTCCTTTACAGGAAATTGGCAACATCCTACTTTCTTACAGAGAAGCAGAAGCGTCGTTAAATAATTTTCATAAGCTAATGATAAAAATACCAGAACAGGAACCCAACAATCCAAAGCCATTAAATAATATAGAAACATTATCTTTTAATTCGGTTTCGTTTAAACATCAAACTGCAACTCATAAAGCCATTAATAATATAAGTTTTGATACAAAAGTTGGAGAAACCATTGCTTTTGTTGGGCCATCGGGGTCGGGTAAATCTACGCTAATGAAGTTATTAGTGGGGTTATATCGTCCTTTAGAAGGAAAAATTTTATACAATAATTTAGATGAAACGGAAATACGTTTTGATGATCTTCGAAAGCAGATAGGGTTTGTTACACAGGACACCAATTTGTTTAGCGGCACGATAAGAGAAAATTTGATGTTTGTAAATCCATTGGCAACAGAAGTAGAACTAAAAGATGTACTTGCAAAGGCAAGTTGTATAGATTTACTGGCAAGGACCGAAAAAGGGTTAGATACCATGATAGGTGAAGGCGGATTAAAATTATCAGGTGGAGAAAAACAGCGAATTTCAATTGCGCGGGCCTTGTTGCGTAACCCTCACTTGCTAATTTTTGATGAAGCTACTTCGGCTTTAGATTCTTTAACAGAAGAAGAAATTACAAACACCATTAGAGATCTATCATCTCAAAAAGGGCAGATTACTATTTTAATTGCACATCGCTTAAGCACCATAATGCATGCCGATAAAATTTATGTATTAGAAAAAGGCGATGTGGTTGAAACAGGCTCACACGAATTTTTACTACAAGAAAAAGGGTTGTACTTTGCCATGTGGCGCCAACAGATAGGGGAAAGAAAAAGACAAATATTATAAACAATTATTTAAATTAAATTTTATGGCAGGAATTCAAATTTTGGGGTTAGTAGCAGGTACTATTACTTCTATTACTTTTTTACCTCAAGTAATACACATTTGGAAAACGAAATCGGCTAAAGACCTTTCTTTGCTGATGTTATTGTTACTTATTCTTGGCGTTATTTTATGGCTAACTTATGGATTAATAGTGATGGATGCAGCTATTATTTACACCAATAGTATGGTGCTGACTATGAGCTTAATTTTGCTATTTTTTAAATTAAGATTCAAGTAGGAAGTATCTTTTGCTATAGAAATAACTTTTCTATTCTGTACCTTTGCACCAATGAGTAATAAAAAAACTAATCCAAGTTATTTTTGGAGTATTTTAACCATGAAATGTCCCCGTTGTAGGCGTGGGACTATGTTTAATGATGCAAATACATTTAAAACCTTAAAGCTTTCTCATATATTTAATATGCCTGTTACTTGCAAGGTATGTAAGCAAAAATTTGATTTAGAAGATGGTTTTTGGTTTGGCACAGGCTACGTTAGTTATGCTTTGGCAGTTGCTGTTTCGGTAGCAACATTTATAGCCTGGATAGTTTTAATTGGTATTTCTACAGAGGATAATCGAATATTTTGGTGGCTGGGTAGCAATACCGTAATATTGATTATTTCGCAACCTTGGCTCATGCGCATGAGCCGTGTATTGTACATTCGTTTTTTTGTTGGGTATGATAAAAATTATGAAAAAACAAAACCCGTTGAGTTAAATTAATCATTTATTTTTTTAAAAATATCGGTAAAGATATTTTCCTTATCTAATTCTTCAATATCGCTAAGTACTAGCTCAATCGCTCTTGTACTTTTATTAATTTCTAATAAAGATAAAATGATGGATAGCAGCAAAAAGATAAGGCTAGTTGCAAATATCCAATGTGCCATCCAAATCCATTCACGGAAAAGAGCATACATGCATAATACACAACAAAGAAAACTTAAAACACCCAATGCTTGCATGTAACGTATTAGATTTAGTCTGCTCCTTATGTTCTTTATCTGACTTAAAATATTTCTTTCTTTTTCGCCACGATTGTATTCGACATGCAGTTTACGCACAAGTGATGCTAAGGATAAAAATCGATTGGTGTATGCCAGCATTAATAAAGTAATAGCTGGAAATAATAACGCGGGGGTGTTTATGTTTATATCTAACATATTTTAAAATTACAATATAATTATTTCTAAAAAACACTTTCTTCGGAACAAGTGCAAAATGATGAGTTTTTCTTATATGGAAAAGGTCGCCATCGTACTCTTATTACATTTGTATCAGATGGGTTTTTGAGACCAGCAGCATACTTTAATACTTGTGTAGAAATGTCTAATGCAATGAAGGCTTCTGTTAGCTGACTGACAGTTTACAATGCTCGGTTGTCTTTTTTACTTTACCTAAAATATAAAAGCCAGCAGTAAACATCATTGAAAAAGAACCTTGGCCTAAATTATAAAATTCCATGTTAATATTATTTAGTTCTTTCCACAGTTTTTTTCAAGATTTAATTGCATAAGTAGTGATTCCCCCCTTCAATGCCCATTTTTACACTGTATACTTTTTTTACAAAAATTTTATTTTTCTATTAGTATGATTTGGCATTATTAATATCAATTTTTTCAAAAAAACTATTTGTATAAAAAGTAAAATAAAAATAATTTCTTAGCTACTTTTCAAAAAGTATAGGTTCTAATATTTATATTGCAAGATACTTGAATAATAGGTTAAATTTAGCTAATGAAAAAAAGCATTATTTTTTATATACACTCTATTACTGGCTTGCTATCAGGCGTTTTTATTTTACTGATGTCGTTGTCGGGAGCAGTGCTTATTTTTCATGAAGAACTGGATAGCTTTCAATTACCTACTATTTATCCGAAGCAAAATTCTATAACCACCGTTGATAGATGCTATCAATATATATTAACTAAATACCCCAACGCGCAAATAAGCCATTGTCTTATACCAGAAATAAGCCATAAGCCGGTTTCTTTTTTTATTTATGATTTGTCTTTTAAAAAGGGTCAAGAAAAAATGGAATTACTTTTGCATCCTCAATCAGCACAGATTATAAAAACAAGAGGAGTGCGTAATGATATTCAAAATAATTTAATGAGTTGGTTATCTACATTTCACAATTCATTTCATTTGTATAAAACAGGAGAGTTTTTACTAGGCTTTTTTTCTTTTGTTTTTTTATTGAGTATTATCACTGGGATTATTCATT
>CAMBEI010000020.1 GCA_945865645.1 Chitinophaga pinensis
CAAAAAAACGTGCAGTTTTTACAATGGTTGACATAAATGAAGTAAAAACGGTTGGGGCACCATCATACACATCTGGTGTCCAAAAATGAAAAGGCGCAGCAGATACTTTAAATGACATAGAAACCAATAATAAAACAAGCCCTGCTGCAATCATAGACGGCATTGGTGTGCTACTTGAAATGATATTGTTAATATAAAAAGATCCTGTTTCGCTTCCACCATAAAGGAAAGCAACCCCTAATAACATGATCCCAGTAGAAAATGCCCCCATTAAAAAATATTTCAATGCAGCTTCATTGCTTTTTAAATTTCTTTTGTCGCTGCCTGTTAAAATATATAAAGGGATTGAAATGATTTCAATCCCAAGAAACAACATTAATAAAGAATTGAATGTTGATATAATGGCAACCCCGCATAAAATAAAAAATAAAAGTGCAAAATACTCCGAAACATGTTCTCCTACTTTTTCAATATCCCTACCATTTAATAAAAAATATAATAGCGTACAACCAAATGCAACATTTATAAAAGTTAAATTAAAACTATTAAAATGCAGCATTTCTTTTACATCAACAGAAAAGAAGGATATACCCGAATTTAATTGCAAGCAATTGGCGATAATGATTAGCGTTAACCCTAAAATTGCTAAATATTTAGGAACAGTTTTATTTTTTATAAAAGCTCCAGCCAGCATCATCACTATACCCCAAATTGTTGTTAATATTATTGCATTCATAATAATTATTATTTTTTACAGAAATACTAAAACGCATTTCGATAATATTATTTTTGTGTTAATAAAATCGTAGAATTGCCGACACGGTATCCTTTGTTAAATTTAAAAGTGGTTGTGGATAAACCCCAAATAGAAAAATAAATATTACCAACGCACTTAAAATTAATTTATGATTTACTGAAATATCTTGCATTTTTTCGGTAAGGATATTAACCTCTCCATAAAAAACTTTTTGTACCATGTTTAACGTATATACTGCTGCCAGAATAATGCTCAACAAAGCCACTGCAGTATAAATTATACTAAATGAAAATAATCCGCTAAACATCATAAACTCGCCTACAAAAGCATTAGTTAATGGTAAAGCAATATTTGCCAAGGCAATTACTACCAAAAAAATAGTTAAGGTTGGTGCTTTATGTGCAATGCCGCCTAGTTCCGAAATCTTACAAGTACATGTTTGTTTTTCAATAAGATCAACAACAATCCACATACCAATAATATTAATACCATGACTAAACATTTGTACCATTACCCCTTGTAAGCCAATTTCTGATTTTGTAAAAACGGCTGCGCACATTAAGCCAATATGAGCAATAGACGACCAAGCCACAAAACGTTTTAAGTCGTCTTGTTTAATAGCAATTAAACTGGCATAAATCATCCCCATAACCGATAAGCCAATTACGATATTATCAAATCTAGAAACAGCATCAGGAAATATTGGCAGTATCCAACGAATTAACGCAAATATGCCCATTTTTACCATAACGCCACTTAGTACCATGGTAGTTGCAGTTGGCGACTGCACATACGCATCGGGCTGCCAGCTATGAAAAGGAAACACGGGCATCTTAATAGCAAAAGCAATAAAGAAAAGCCAAAAAATCCAAAATTTTTCTATTGGAGAAAGTACGGCAGTATAAACTGCGTTCATAGAAAACGAATGATCAGCAAATGCGATAGGTGCAGTATGCATATAAATATATATAATACCCACCAACATTAACAAAGATCCAGCAAAAGTGTATACAAAAAATTTAAATGTAGCCTGTATTCTTCTTTCTCCACCCCATCGACTACTTAAAAAGTAAACCGGTATAACGGCTAATTCCCAAAAAAAATAAAACACCAACATATCTAATGCAGTAAAAACACCCATTAAACCAGCCTGTGTTAAGAACATTAAACCATAAAATACATTTGCATTTTTATAATTTATTTTATAAGTAGCAATAAAAATAATAGGAAATGCTACAGCCGTTAATGCAGTAAGCAAATGCCCCATACCATCGAGACCTACAGTAAAATTACTGCCCAGATATTTTAACCAGAAATAACTTACGTTATTTAGATAAAAATGCTGGGTGTTATTGGCATAAAATAAACTTATAATTGATATACTTAATATTATCAATGAGGCCAATAGTGACCATATTTTTACCATCTTTTCGGTACGTATAAAAAATACAAACAACCCGGCTACCAAAGGGAACCAAATTAACAACTCCGGAAATGTTATCCAATAATCTTGAGGGTTCATATTATATAATTACAAAAATAATTGAATAATAAAAAAAATCAAAATGCCTAATACCATCATTAAAACATAAGTTCCTACTTGCCCTGTTTGTAATAACCTAATTTGGCGACTGCTATAATTAACTGCCTTGCCTACGCCATTTACAAATCCGTCGATACCTTTTTTCTCTACCACAGTATTTAAATATTTGGCTATTAACTGAACGGGTTTAATAATAATGACATCATACAACTCATCAACATACCATTTATTAGCAAGTATTTTTCCAATTCCATTTTCTGCAGTATCAGTTTTTTGATATTTACTAAATTTAATCAATGCGTAAAACAGGGCTATTAATGATGCTGCAACTGAAATTCCCATCAATATAAATTCGGTTGAATAAGCAAGAGAATATTTTTCTGTAATAGCAGAACTTTGAGCAAATATTGGCGCTAAAAACTCTTCGATTCGATGTCCGCCATGCATGAATATTTCTGGAATACCAACCCATCCTCCTATTACAGAAAGAACAGCTAAAATAATTAAGGGTATTGTAATTGCTTTCGAACTTTCATGAAGATGATGTTCTTGCTCATGAGTACCTCTAAATTTACCAAGGAAAGTCATGGCATACAAACGAAACATATAAAAAGCTGTTAGTATTGCCCCAGCAACACCAACTCCCCAAAACAGTGAATTTTTATCAAATGTGGCGGCAAGTATTTCATCTTTAGAAAAAAATCCTGAAAATGGCGGCATCCCTGCAATTGCTAAACATGCCAATAAAAAAGTGACGTGTGTAATGGGCATATGTTTTTTAAGTCCTCCCATATTACGAATATCTTGTTGACCGTTCATAGCATGAATAACGCTACCTGCGCCAAGGAATAAGAGCGCTTTAAAAAAAGCATGCGTCATTACATGAAATACTGCACCAGTATATGCCCCAACGCCGAGGGCTAAAAACATATACCCTAGCTGACTTACGGTAGAGTAGGCCAATACTTTTTTTATATCATTTTGTTTTAGGGCGATAGTAGCAGCAACAATTGCTGTGGATAAGCCAATAGTAGCTACAACAGTTTGTGTAACTGGCGCCATAGTATATAAAATATTGCTTCGTGCAATCATATAAATACCAGCAGTAACCATGGTAGCAGCGTGTATTAATGCACTAACGGGTGTTGGGCCTGCCATGGCATCGGGTAACCAAGTATATAAAGGTATTTGTGCACTTTTACCCATCGCTCCCACAAATAATAATAAAGTGATGCCAGTAATATCTGTTAATGTTAATTTAAAGGTATGGGAAAACACTTGATGATAATCGGCAGTTCCTAGTTTTGATATTAGCCAAAATACAGCCAGTAAAAACCCTATATCGCCAATTCGGTTCATAATAAAAGCTTTTTTAGCAGCTATATTGTAGTTGGTATTTTTAAACCAGTAACCGATTAATAAATAAGAGCAAAGTCCTACCCCTTCCCAGCCGATAAACATAATTACATAGTTGGCTCCCATAACCAGCAGCAGCATAGAGAAAATAAAAAGGTTAAGGAATGAAAAATATTTAGCGAAATCTTTAGGTTCTTCATCATGCATGTAAGCGGTAGAATATACATGTATTAAAAAACCAACGCCTGTTATAATTAATAAAAAGACAGACGAAAGTTGATCAATCTGAAAGTCGAACCCTATTTTGAGTGTGCTAATATTTATAAAATCGAAATAATGAGCAACATGTGTATTACCGTTTTTAACATTGTAAAAAGCATAAGTACTTATTAAAAAAGAGATAAAAACGGTACCACTGCCGATAAGTCCAGCCATTATTTTCGATAGCTGTTTTCTACCAAGGCCAAGCACGAAAAAGCCAATTAAAGGCAGCGCGGGTATTAACCACACCATTTGTAAAACGTTACTCATAAAATAGTTCAAAAGTGGAAAAATAAAAAAATTAGTTTTAGTAACCCGTTTTTTTATTTATAATTTTAATTATTTAGTCTGTTTAAAAAATTTATATCTGCTGAATGTGTATTTCTATATAGCATTATAATAATAGCCAATCCTACACTAACTTCTGCAGCCGCTACCACCATTATAAAAAATACAAATATTTGCGCATCACTTACAACAGCAGGCGTTAATTGTGCTAATGCAGATGCAGCATGCATTTTTGAAAATGCCACCAATAATAAATTCACAGCATTAAGCATTAGCTCAATACACATAAAAACAACAATGGAATTACGGCGGGTAAGCACCCCAATAATTCCGGTGCAGAAAAGCGCCACTGACAAGCCGATATACCATTTAATTTCCATAATTATTAGTTCACTTATAATTTCTGTATTAATTTTATTCTGCTTTCTTCCCTATTACTACAGTTCCTATTATGGCACTTAAAAACAAAACAGAACTTATTTCAAAGGGTATTACATAATCTTTAAACAATACTATTCCTAAATTTTTTATGAGCCCATAATCACCACCACCCATCTGCACTAAATTATTTGCTGAAACAGATTTTATTATTGCTGATATTAGAACAAGAAATAAACAGCCGCCAGATATTAATCCTGCAAATTGCAATATTCTATTTTTCTTTGGCTCTGATTCTGCATTTAAGTTCATTAACATTACTACAAATAAAAATAATACCATAATAGCGCCTGCATAAACGATAATATTTACAATAGCTAAAAACTGCGCATTTAATAAAATATAATGCCCCGAAATGGCAAAAAAAACTACAATAAGAAATAAGATGCTATGTACGGGACTCTTGCTAGCAACTACCATAATAGCGCTGAATAATGCCAAAAATGATAACCCCCAAAATAATATTTCTGTAATGCTCATATTTTAAAATTATCTGTTTCTTTCTTTACTCTGTTACCTAGTGCTTTTTTATATGCTTCAAAATTTTCGATTGGATGAGGTATTAATAATTCTTCTTTTTTATAAATAAATTGTTTGCGTTGATAATCTGCTGGGGGTACAGTTTCGCTTAAATAAATAGCATCTTTAGGACAAGCCTCTTCGCATAATCCACAAAAAATACAACGCAACATATTGATCTCATATTTAGCTGCATACTTTTCTTCTCTATATAAATTTTCTTCATTTGCTTGCCTTTCAGCGGCTTCCATGGTGATAGCTTCTGCCGGACAAGCAACTGCGCATAAACCACAGGCTGTACAATTTTCTCTACCTGCTTCATCTCGATTTAAAATATGAAGCCCGCGAAAAACCGGACTAAAAGGCCTTGTCTTTTCAGGATAATCAATAGTTGGTTTCTTTTTAAAGATATGACTGAATGTAATCATCATCCCTTTAAAAATAGATATTAGATAAAGTCGCTCCAGAAAATTCATTTTTCTGCGATCCACTTCTTTCAATCTGTTTGTTAATGCCTGCATATTTTATTTTCTATTTTAGAAATGCCAATTGCTTTGTTTTAATAAAATTAATGCGCCTGTTACCAACATATTAAATAACGCCAAAGGAATTAATATTCGCCAGCCCAGGTTCATTAGCTGATCGTACCTAAATCTGGGTATTGTCCACCGCACCCACATAAACAAGAATATAAGACAAATAACTTTTGTCATTAATGCAATTAGACCAAAAAGGGCCATCCAGTTTTGATCATAATTAGCTTCATTTAAAAAAGGAATGTCATACCCTCCAAAGAATAAAGTAGCCATAATTACACTACTAACAAACATGTTAATATATTCAGAAAAAAGGTAAAAGCCCAATTTCATCGATGAATACTCTGTGTGATAGCCTCCAATTAATTCATTTTCTGCTTCAGCCAAATCAAAAGGAGTACGATTGCACTCGGCAAAAGCACAGATCAAAAATATTAAAAACCCAAGGGGCTGATAAAAAATATTCCAATAACCTGCTTGTTGTTGTGCAACCATTTCCTTAAGACTTAGAGTTCCGGTTATCATCAATAAGGCAATTAAAGAAATTCCCATAGCTAGTTCGTAACTAATGATTTGTGATGCTGCGCGGAGCCCTCCCATTAATGAGTATTTATTATTACTAGCCCAACTACCAATCATAATGCCATATACACCCATGCTAACCACGGCAAACACATATAATATACCTACGTTAACATCGGCAATTTGTAAAGATATATCCCTATTAAAAAAGTGAATTTTATTTCCCCATGGAATAACGGCACCAGTCATAATAGCGGTTAGCATAGCCATTGAAGGCCCAAGAATGAATAAAAACTTTGAGGAAAAATCGGGGATTATTTCTTCTTTAAAAAACAATTTCAATCCATCGGCAACTGGTTGTAATATACCAAATGGGCCTGCGCGATTTGGGCCACGCCTATCTTGTAAAATAGCTGCTATTTTCCTTTCGCCATAGGTTGCATACATAGCGATCACCAAAGATGCCATCACTACAATAACAATCAAAACCAGTTTTTCAATAATAAATGCCAAGTCAATTGCTAAAAGCATAAAGCTGTTTTATATTTTTATTCTTTTGGTAAACCCCATTGGGTTGATTCCCCTTCACCTTTTATAAAATCGTTTGATTTAACAAAATCTTCCATTTGCGATGACCTGTCAATTTCACTTAAATGAATATTAGGATTATTTACACCACTAACATTATGAATATTCATTAACAATTTTGGATCACGGCCATGCAAAACTTTTTTAATAGTATCGATAGGCATTTCTAGTGTTGCATATTTATTAGCCCCAATTACCGAATGGCGACTAATTGTTGTTAGTCCTTCAATTGTCCAATCGTTGGTTTTCTTTTTTTCAAAACGGCAAGTGTTGCATATCCATCCTACTTGGCCATTATAGCTCTGTACTTCACCCCACTCATCTTTGCGTGAAGTTACTCGGTACACTTCATCGCCACGTAACCATAAAGTAGCCTTACCACAGCATTTTGGATTTTCGCAATTGCGGTGTGCGTCAACAGGCTTGGTAAACCAAACCCTATTTTTAAATCGGAAAGTTTTATCGGTTAATGCGCCTACCGGACAAACATCAATCATATTTCCGCTAAAATCATTATCAATTGCTTTTGAAATATAGGTTGATATCTCTGCATGATCGCCACGATCTAAAATTCCATGCACTCTTTTATCTGTTATTTGGTCGGCTATATATGTACAGCGATAACAAAGGATACATCTGGTCATGTGCAGTTGAATAAAAGGACCGATATCTTCTTTTTCAAAAGTTCTTCTTTTAAATTCGTAACGCGTACTTTCTACACCATGTTTGTAACCAAGATCTTGCAAGTGGCATTCGCCAGCCTGATCGCAAATTGGACAATCCAATGGGTGATTGATTAATAAAAATTCAACAACTCCATTTCTAGCATCGATCACTTTTTCGCTAGTCATGTTTTTTACAATCATTCCGTCCATCACCGTTGTGCGGCAGCTAGCCATTAATTTAGGCATAGGCCTTGAATCGGCTGTTGAGCCTGCTGCAACTTCTACTAAACAGCTACGACATTTGCCACCACTACCTTCCAACTTGCTGTAATAGCACATTGCAGGCGGGGTAACATCGCCTCCAATTTGCCTAGCTGCATTTAATATAGTGGTACCTGGGGCAACATCAATAGTAATGTTGTCGATGGTTACCTTAAATGCCACAGGTGCTTCTTTTTTTATTTCGTCTGCCATAATTACTTTCTTATCAAATCTAATTTATGTTAACACAGGTATATGAATAGGATCAGCATAATGCGCCAATCCATAATTACTGGTTAAACAGGCTTCCGGGTTTTTTACATGCCACTCAAATTCATCTCTAAAATGTCTGATTGCCGCAGCAACTGGCCAGGCTGCTGCATCGCCCAAAGGACAAATGGTATTACCTTCTATCTTGCGTTGGATATCCCAAAGCAAGTCTATATCACTCAGCTTTGCTTTCCCATTTTCTATATTTAATAATATTTTTTCCATCCAGCCAGTCCCTTCTCTGCACGGCGAACATTGGCCGCAACTTTCATGTCGATAAAATCTTGCCAAAGTATAGGTATGTTTCACTACACACTGGTCTTCATTCAAAATAATAAACCCTCCCGATCCCATCATGCTACCTGTTGTAAATCCTCCATCACTTAAACTTTCGTAGTTCATTAATCTTTTTTCGCCTTTGGCCGTTGTTAATAATAAATTAGCAGGAAGAATAGGAACTGATGAACCTCCTGGTATGCAAGCTTTTAATTTTTTCCCATTTGCCATACCCCCACAATATTCGTCGCTATAAATAAACTCTTCCACAGAGATCGTCATATCAATTTCGTAAACACCAGGTTTATTAATATTACCACAAGCACTCATTAATTTTGTACCGGTACTTTTTCCAATACCAATCTTCGCATATTCATCTCCACCATTATTTATGATTGAAACAATAGCAGCTATTGTTTCAACATTATTAACTACAGTTGGTCTACCCCAAACACCTTTAACTGCCGGAAATGGTGGCTTAATTCTTGGGTTACCTCTTTTGCCTTCCAGTGATTCTATCAGTGCAGTTTCTTCTCCGCATATATAAGCTCCTGCTCCGCGATGCACATATATTTCGCAATCGAATCCGGTACCTAAAATATTTTTACCTAAAAATCCATTTAGTTTTGCTTCGGCAATAGCTTGTTCTAAAATATCTACAATCCAAGCATACTCACCACGTATATATATGTAAGAAACATTTGAACCTAACGCATAAGAAGAGACGATCATGCCTTCAATTAAAATATGCGGAATAAATTCCATCAAATAGCGATCTTTAAAAGTACCTGGCTCACTTTCATCAGCATTAACAACCAGGTGGCGTGGTACACCTTCGGTTTTTGCAATAAAGTTCCATTTTAATCCTGTAGGAAAACCTGCACCGCCACGGCCTCTCAACCCACTTTTTTTTACCTCCTCCACCACATAGGTTGTAGCCATTTTTAAAGCCTTCTCCACACTTCTATAACCACCCTCGCGGCGATACACTTCGTAAGTACGAATACCAACAACGTGTGCTTTTTCCAATAATAATTTTACTCCCATAATTACTTATTCAATCAATATAATCTATTATTCTTTTTTAAAAAAAATTTGCATATTCATTATCTTATAATATGAACCACAAACAAAGTCAATTATAAATACATTAAATGAGATTTATCATTCAAGTGGGCTATCATTAATATAAAATATAGCACTACCAATATGTCTTTATAAATAAATTCTTCTTTTTTCGCATCTGATATTAATTTTTTACTGCCTGTCTTGCAAATAATACCCATCTATTAGTTTTCTTCTTCCATACTTCCAGTACTTTTAAGTGGTATGTATTGGTAAAATCTTTCATAGTAACAGCAATTTGTGCAACAAAACGCACATTAGCCATAGTGCCATTTATTAATACTGAAATACTATCTTCTTTAAATCCATGATAAACAATAACGCCTGTTTCAAGATCTTTAATAATGTCTGTTTTATTTTCCACCCAACCATTACTATGTCCGTAACTTAATGCCTTATCTGTTTGCTGGTTTATATAGAAAGTATTTTTATTAACCAATGCCTGATGAAATTCTTTTAAAGTTGTTATTAATTTTTCTTCCTCAGTTTGTGCATCAGCAACAGCAACAAAAAAGAAAAAAAATATGGTAAGTAATTGTTTCATTTTAATTTGCCTTAGCCCTGCATTCTTCAATGATGGCATCAACCTTTTCTTTTGTTAGGTGTTCTTTATAATGTTTTCCAAGCTGCATCAGTGGGGCATAGCCACAGGCGCCTAGGCATTCTACTGTTTTTAATGTAAACATTCCATCAGCAGTGGTTTCACCAACACTGATGTTTAATTTTTCTTTGATATAGGCAATAATATTATCACTTCCGTTAATCATACATGGGCCTGTTTGGCAAACTTCAAACATGTGTTTACCGACAGGACTTAAATTATACATGCTATAAAAGCTAGCCACTTCATACACTTCAATAGGTTCAATTTTTAAAAGGGAAGCTACATAATCCATTACTGGTATATCTAACCAGCCACCAAATTCTTCCTGTGCTAAATGCAATACGGGAAGTAAAGCGCTTTTTTGCTTACCCTCTGGATATCGGTTAATAATTTCCGACACCTTATCTAAAATTTTTTTTGAAAAATGTAAACTCATAATTCTAAATTCATAATTTATTATGCATCCATTTCACCGGCAATTAAATTTAAACTACTCATTGTTATTATCGCATCGCTCAACATACCCCCTTTTACTAATTCTTCAAATGCCTGGTAATAGATAAAACATGGTCTACGAAAATGTAAACGATAAGGTGTTCTTCCGCCATCGCTTATTAAATAAAATCCCAACTCACCATTTGCAGCTTCAATGGAACTATACACTTCGCCTATGGGCATTTCAATTTCGCCCATTACAATTTTAAAATGATAAATAAGCGCCTCCATTTTAGTGTACACGTCTGCCTTTTCTGGCAAATAATACGCTGGGGTATCGGCGTGAAAAACTTCGGCATCAGCCCCTTTAAATTCCTTTACTTTTTCGTATGCTTGTTTAATAATACTCAAGCTTTGCCACATTTCTTCATTACGTACCAAAAAACGATCGTAGCAATCTCCTGTTTTTCCAACTGGGATAATAAAATCAAAATCTTGGTAACTGCTATAAGGAGTATGTACACGAACATCATAATCTACACCTGCGGCACGTAGGTTAGGGCCAGTAAATCCATAATTTAAAGCTCGTTCTGCCGAAATGGGACCACAACCAATTGTACGGTCCATAAATATTCGATTACGAGTAAATAGGTTTTCAAATTCTTTTAACTGTTTGGGATATTCTTTTAAAAACTTTTCGATTTTTTGGAACGCTGCAGGAGTAAAATTCCTTTCAAAACCGCCAATACGACCAATAGTAGTAGTAAGGCGGGAGCCACATATTTCTTCATAAATTTCATAAATTAGTTCGCGAAATTGCATTACGTATAAGAATCCAGTGTATGCTCCACTATCGACCCCTACAATAGAATTACAAATTAAATGATCTGATATACGGGATAATTCCATAATAATCACCCTCAAATAATCAACTCTTTTTGGAATTTTTAAACCCAGTAATTTTTCGCAGGTTAAATGCCATCCTATATTATTAAGAGGTGATGAGCAATAATTTAACCTGTCGGTAAGTGGTGTAATTTGATACAGTGGCCTGCGTTCTGCAATTTTTTCAAATGCACGATGTATGTACCCAATGGTAGATGTAGATTTTAAGATACGTTCTCCATCTAGCTCTAAAATATTTTGAAAAACGCCATGCGTTGCCGGGTGTGTTGGCCCTAGGTTAAGCGTTGTGGTTAGCTTCTCTATACTTCCTTCTGGTAATAAAATGTGTTCACTCATCTTGCCTGATTCTATTTTTTATTTTACCAACATTAATAATTTATTCAACATCAATGTTTTACTCACTTTCATTTTTGTCAATACTATTTTCAATAGTACTGATTCTTATTTTTAATAAAAAAAAAAATTCTCAGCTTTAAAAATTGTACTCTATCCTTCCTATTTCCTTTGCAGCGAGGTTGGGGTAAGGTTACCTTCCAAACATCTCATCATCTTTATCAATTCTACTCTGATCTTCCAATGGAAACTCTTTACGCATCGGAAAATAATCCATCTCCTCAACATTCAATATTCTTATTAGGTTAGGATGACCTATAAAGTTTACGCCGTAAAAGTCGTAGGTTTCTCTTTCCATATGATTAGCGGAACGATAAAGTGCGGTAGCGCTAAAAACATTGGGGTTTTCAATATCAACAAATACTTTAAAGCGAATTCTCAGGTTGTCAACTAAATTATGCAGGTGATATACCACAGCCAACTCAGCTCCTTTTTTATCGGGATAATGCACGGCCTGCAGATCTGTTAAAAACTGGAAATTTAATTCGGTGTCGTCGTATAAAAATTGAAGCAATTTTAAGTTAAGTGAAGCAGGTACGGTAAAAGTCAACATATCATAGGGCTCATCCCAATCAGTTAATTGATCAGAAAATTTTTCAATTAATTTTTGTTTTATAAAATCGTTATTCAGCATCAATTTCAGGTTTCAATTAATAAACTTATATAATAATGAAGCGATAATTTGTTTTTTAATAATGAGGTTTATCAAATACTTATTATTGTATCCCATACCCACTCAGTAATTCTTTATATTGATCGCTATGCCTTCTTCTAAGACCTTCTGCATTAACGAGATCCTGTATTTTCATAAAGCCATCCAGTATAGCTTCGGGCCTTGGCGGGCATCCAGGCACGTATACATCTACTGGAATTACTTGATCTATCCCTTGTAATACAGAATAGGTATCAAAAATTCCTCCTGATGAGGCACAAGCACCAACAGCCATCACCCAACGTGGTTCTGCCATTTGCAAATACACTTGGCGTAAAATTGGTCCCATTTTTTTAGCGATAGTCCCCATTACCATAATTAAATCGCATTGGCGAGGAGAAAAACTCATACGTTCTGCACCAAACCTAGCTAAATCATAATGACTAGCAGCAGTAGCCATAAATTCAATGCCGCAACAACTTGTTGCATAAGGCAAGGGCCATATTGAGTTTTTACGGGCAAGACTTACTACCTTTTCTAAGTTGGTAGCCATAAAGCCCTCGCCCATATATCCCTCAGGAATACCTTCAAATTTGATGTGATTATTAAATTGTACCGGACGATTACTCATGATGTACTAATTAACTAATTAAATTATTCTTCCCACTTTAAAGCACCTTTTTTAAATATGTATATTAAACCTATGATAAATAAAGCAACAAATAACAGCACTTCTCCAAACCCTGTCCACCCTAACTCCCTAAAATTTACGGCATAGGGATAAAAGAAGATAACTTCCACATCAAATAACACAAATAAAATTGCAACAAGAAAATATTTAACAGCCATTGGTTGGCGTGCATTGCCTCTAATTTCAATTCCACTTTCAAAATTTTTCAGTTTATCTGAAGTAGCTCTTTTTGGACCTAAATAATTTGAGAGTACAATAATTGAAGCTATTAATCCAATAGCAAAAAGCATTTGAAGGCCTATTGGCAGGTAGTTTGACGCACTATTTGTATCGGCGGATTGCAACAAAAAAAATTGCATACTTTTTTGCATTTTTATAATATGCAAAAATAAGGCAGCAAGTGCAATATTCAATCGTTTAAAAAATAAAACTCTATTATTTCAATGGAGTTTTATTTTATACTTTTTTTGGTTATCAACTTTAATTTTTTTTTACGGGAGCAGTCTTGGGCATAGATGGTTTTGGTTGCACCATTTTAGAAATAGATTCTTTAAACCCAAGGAACTCGTTGTCGGCGGCATCCAGCAGCAATACTTTTTCCACAAATCCAAGCGCCAACTCTTTATCTTTTAACTTATTGGCTGTATAAATAATTAAATATCTGTAGCTACCTTTTAACAGCGATAAAATTTTTGACTTATCTGGATAGGCTTCCCCAACAGCAACGGCACTTGTATAAGTTTTATAAGCCAAATCAAGAGCCATCGCTGTATCAATGCCAGCCTGAGCTGCTCCTTTATAATAGTATCCAAATATATCATCAGCAAATTTTTGCGTATATAAATCAAACATTTCAATAGCTGCGAGGTAATTATCTGTTCTATAATAGGCAATACCCGCATTATATATATCGGTTTTTCCAGGCGTTTTTTTAAGATAAACAATTTTTTTATACCAATCCGCAGCAGCGACATATTGCAATCGAGCCCCATACGTAGAAGCTATTGATTTTAACAATACAACCTTACCTGTTTCGGTACTATCCAGTTCTACTGCCTTGTCAATAAATGAACCCGCTAATGCTTCATTCCCCAGAAATTTAAGTAATAACCTTGCATAGGTTTCATAATCTCTTGAAGTAATTTTGGCTGATTTTTGCTTTTGTAAATACAAATCAAAAGCTGCTTTTGCGTTTACAGAATCGTTTATTTTGTAGGCTGCGTAAGCTTTTAATCCATATAGGTTAGGATAAGGCAATGCACTTGCAGCTATACAATTTTCGCTTGCAGTGTAAGCTTCTGTAAAAAAGCCTTGGGAAAATTTCATTTGAGCATTTAAAAAACAGGCATTGTTTTCATCAGCACCTTTTGCCATTAAATATTTATCTAAATAAGCCGCCGATTTTTCTACATCATTTTCATAATAATATTGGTATAAATAAAAATATACCGGCGAATAGTTTGGATCTAAAGCTATCGCATCATTATAATATTGTAAATAAATTGCTTCCTGGCTGCGGCCCTGAGACTGATATATTCTACCAATACGAAATTTTGCTCTCGCATAATTAGGGTCAATAGCTAAGGCTGCCTCGTAGCTGCGCTGAGATGAACCGCCGTCACCTAGTTTACGATAAGCATCTCCAAGATTGGTCATCACATTAGCATCTTTAAACTTTTTTATAACGCTTGCTTGTGTAAGTTTTTCTACTGCATAAGCAGCATCTCCATATTTTGAATCATAATCGCCATTAGCAAATCCAACAGCATTAAACACGTCAATGCTTTTACCACCGCTAAGACTGATGGCTGTTTCAAAATGATTTCGTGCCTGCTGTATTTTACCTTCTAATATTTCTATATGACCCATGCCTGCATTTAATAAAGCGCTATTAGCATTAGATGCTAATCCTTTTGCATATATCGCTTTTGCCCCTTCAATTTCCTTATCTTCATCAGGTGCTATTATTACCTGACCAAGCCAGTAAATAGCTTCTTCATTATTGGGGTTAGCTAATAATAGTTGCTGAAATACATTTTTTGCACTAATATACTTTTCGTAATACAAAAACTTTTTTCCGTCATCAATACTTTGTGCTTGTATAGTAGTAAATGCAAAGAAACAGTTCAACAAGAAAATTGCAAATTTTAAATTCTTCATCTAATCTAACTATTTTATGTCTGTAAAATAATAATGAATTTAATACATTTTATCATTAGCCTTTGATAATTTTAGGTTAATTTTTACTTTTCTAATTCCAAATTGCATCCTCGTACCTAGGTAAGCCCTTTTAAAAATCAGTTGACCTCGTTCCTGGTTTAAAAAATTTATAAATCCGGTACCAAGCCCATTGTAATTTTCTTTGAGTATATAATACAATCCCCTAACCAAAGGATACCTTCTTGTTAAAATACTAGCCTGCATTGGCTTAACAAAAGGCTCTCCATCGCAAACTGTACAGGAAACATATGCAATTTTTACTTTTTTTAACATACTGATTTGTGCGGTATCTTCCGAATTACCAATCCAACTAATACCTACAAAACCAATTGCATTTTCAGTTTTTGCAATATAGTTAATTACATCCTGACTATTTTTTACGGCCTGTACCACTGTAGTGTCAAATTTTTCTCCTTTTAAAATACTATCCATTGCAAATCGAACCGTACTGGTAGCATTAAGGCCATCAAAAACAACTTTTTGATTTCGATTAATTTTTCCTGACAATTGGTTTTTTAATCTTTCGAGTGTAAAAATGGTATCGTCACTTTTACTATTTACAATTAAAGCGATGGCATCATTTGCAATATTATCCCATTTAGGCCGGTAGCTAAGTAAATCTAAAAAATAAGCATCTTCTTTGTCCCTTAATCCACGGGTTACAATGATCATTTTATTTAATGAATCAAGATAAAAATCTTTAAAGCAATCTGCCTCTGTTTTATATTTTGCTATTATATGTGCTTCGGGAAACGATTGCTCAAAAACTCTTATTTGCTCTTCCATCACGGGTTTAAAAGATTCATCTATGCTAATATAAATGGTACCTCTTTTAACTGATTCTGTAAGCTTATTCGATTTTTGCTTACAACCCGTTATACTAAAACCGATTATAAAAAAACTTATAAAGAATAACAATACTCGTCTTAAATTTTTTCTGTTCATCTATCCTTAAAATAATTTTTCTTATACCCCCTATACACTCTAAATAAACCATAAATAACACAAACAGCTCCAAAAAATTTAAATGCTATTGTATCATATTTTTCGGCCATATCTGTGCTAATTTTTTTTATAAAAAGTATAAAAATACCCATGCCAGTCCAAAGGAAGCCCATGCCAAGATCCATAATGCTGCGCATACGCAAATAACCTTTTTCTTGATTGTTTAATGGTTCTTTTTCAAATTCTTGCAAAGCCATATTATTTTTTTATAAAAAACTAGTATTAATTTAATTAACTTAGAGGGGTAAAAATACAAATTAATTACTGATACCCTTTCACGCATTAGAAAATTTATTAGAATAGTACAATAGACTTATAGCGTTAATCTATTTATTTGGCTAACTTTTAACTAACAAAATTATACACAGCTACCTATATTAATAATTAAGATGAAATAATTTAGAGATAAATACTCATTGACTATATGTTATTAGGTACTAAATAAGGCTATAAATTGCTACTACCCAATTGCTTATTGGCCAGTGATAATTATCTTTACTGTATGAAAATTTTAATGGTATGCTTGGGCAACATTTGCCGAAGCCCTTTAGCCGAAGGAATTTTACAGGATAAAGCATTAAAAGCCGGATTAAAATGGCAGGTAGAAAGTGCTGGAACAAACGGTTTTCATACAGGAGAGCCGCCACATGAATTAAGTATAAAAGTTGCCAAAGAAAATGGTATCGACATCAGCAAACAAAAAAGCAGAATATTTACAGTGACCGATTTTGAAAATTATGATTTACTTTATGCCATGTCTGTCGATGTGTTGCATAACATGATAAGAATTAGTAAAAACAATTTTGACACAAAAAAAGTAAATTTGTTTTTAAATGAGCAATTTACTGGAGAGGACAGATCGGTGCCTGACCCATGGAATGGTCCAGAGAGTGACTATCGGGTAGTATTTGATATAATTAACCAGAACTGTGATTACATAATAAAAAATCACATAACATAATATCAGATTAATAATATGAGTAATAAACCATCAATTCCCCAGGGCACTAGAGATTTTTCGGCAGAGGTTGTTCGTAAGCGGAATTATATTTTTTCTGTTATCCGACACATTTTTGAGTTATATAGTTTTCAACCATTAGAAACCCCGGCGATGGAGAACTTAGAAACCTTGACAGGAAAATATGGAGAGGAGGGAGATATGCTTATTTTTAAAATATTAAACAACGGCATTAACAACGAAAAAAATATTGAAAAATCTAAGTTGGGCTTTAAAAAATTACTGGAAGGAAAAAGTAGCAGCGATATTACAGAACGTGCGTTGAAATATGATCTTACTATTCCATTTGCAAGGTATGTAGCGATGAATCACACCAAAATTATTTTTCCATTTAGGCGCTATCAAATACAGCCTGTTTGGCGAGCCGACAGGCCTCAAAAAGGACGCTATAGGGAGTTTACACAGTGTGATGTAGATGTGGTAGGTAGCCTTTCTTTATTAAATGAAGTTGAACTTGCCAATATATATCATGAAGTTTTTATTCAATTAGGATTAACAAACTATGAATTAAAAATTAACAGCCGTAAAATATTATTTGCCTTAGCAGAATTATGTGGCGGTGAGGAAAAATTGATTGACATAACAATTGCTATTGACAAGTTAGACAAGATTGGATTGGAAAAGGTAAAAGCAGAATTACAACAACGTGGCATTAATAATGAGCAAATAAATATTATAGAAACCTACCTGGGCATTAATGGAAGCAACGAGGAAAAACTTGATCAAATAAAATCCCTAGTTGGCTCCATAGCAATTGGAAAACAGGGCATCGAGGAAGTAGAATTTTTATTACAGCAAGCAAAAAATACGAATATAACTATTGATTTTACTTTAGCCAGGGGATTAAATTATTACACTGGAATTATTTTTGAAGCAAAGGCGCCAAAACAAGTAAATATAGGCAGCATTGGTGGTGGTGGTCGCTACAATGATCTAACAAGTTTATTTGGTGTACCAAATATCGCAGGGGTTGGTATAAGTTTTGGGGTAGATCGTATTTATGATGTATTAGAAGAAATGAATTTGTTTCCACAGGATGTACAAACAAATACTAAGGCACTTTTTTTTAATCTGGGAGAAGCAGAAAGTTATTTTGCTTTTGGGGTGATGCAAAAATTACGAAGCAGTGGAATTGCATGTGAGTTGTATCATGAAGCAGTAAAAATAAACAAGCAATTTACTTATGCTGAGAATAAAAATATTCCTTACATAATTATTATAGGCAGCAAAGAAATGATGGACCAGAGTTGTACTGTTAAAAATTTAGCAACGGGAAATCAGCAAATTATAACTTTAGAAAGCCTAGTTAATTATCTAAAATAATTATAAATTTTCATAAATAATTGCCGCGCCCTGGCCTACGCCAACACACATGGTAGCTAGTCCGTATTTGGCCTTACGTCTTTTAAGTTCATATAATAATGTAGTAGAAATTCTTATCCCACTGCAACCCAATGGATGCCCAAGGGCAATAGCACCCCCATTTACATTTACTTTTTCTAAATCAAGCCCTAAGTCGTGAATACAGGCAATAGATTGAGAAGCAAAAGCTTCATTTAATTCAATAAGATCGAGATCGGCGACCAGCAAGCCTGCTCTTTGCAAAGCCTTATGGGTAGCAGGTACAGGGCCAATGCCCATAATAGCAGGATCAACACCTGCAACAGCCATGCTTACAATTTTTGCCATTGGTTGTAAACCATATTTCTTTACTGCGGCTTCGCTTGCTAATAACATTGCGGCAGCGCCATCATTAATACCGCTGCTGTTACCTGCTGTTACTGTTCCATCTTTAGAAAAAGCTGGTTTTAGAACACTTAGCTTTTCCATACTAGAAACACGAGGATGTTCATCTTTTTCAAAATCAAAAACGTCTTTCCCAATTTGTACTTGCAGAGGAGTTATCTCCTGATGCCATTTATTTTCGGCGAGTGCACTTTCGTATTTTTGTTGACTTGATAATGCAAAACCATCTTGAGCATGTCGGCTAATGTTCCAACGCTTTGCTACATTTTCTGCTGTTTCTCCCATGGTATATGGGTAATACATTTCCGCCAACCGTTTATTTACAAATCGCCATCCCATTGTTGAATCAACAATTTGAGTATCTCTTGAAAAGGCAGTTGTATTTTTAGGTATTACAAAAGGAGCCCTACTCATACTTTCTACTCCACAGGCGATCATTAGGTCTCCATGGCCACAAGCAATAGCTCTAGCGCAATCCATAATAGCTTGTAAACCACTAGCACATAATCTGTTTACGGTATTGCCTGCAACGGAAGAAGGCAACCCTGCCAGCAAAGCTGCCATACGTGCTACATTACGATTATCCTCTCCACTTTGGTTAGCAGCTCCTGCAATCACATCTTCAATAGCACTCACATCAATATTTGCATTTCGTTTAACCAAAACACTGATTACATGAGCCAATAAATCGTCTGGTCTTATATTGGCTAATGCGCCACCATATTTACCAATGGGCGTTCTAATGGAGTCAATAATATAAACTGTATTCATTAATTTAAAATATTAATAGAAAAAGATTAAGCAATTTAAAATTTTGTTATATAGAAAAATATAAATATCCTGCAATAAGGTCAAATTTATCATTATTAATTGATGATTTACATAACATTTATACCCTTTTGGCTTTAATTTGATTATTAAATGCACATATTAACATAAAGTTTGTAAGGTTGCCCCTTCGATTACTACAAAAAGATAAACTATATTATAGATCCCCGCATATTCAAAAATCGCCCTATTTGCGTACCTTTGCAGCCATGTCGATTCAAAAAAATATACGAGAGTTTAGCTTACCAGCACTAAAAGAATACTTTGAATCTATAGGGGATAAAAAATTTAGAGCCATCCAGACTTATGAATGGCTTTGGAAAAAAAATGCCCGCAGTTTTGAGGATATGAGTAATTTATCAAAAGAATTGCGAATAACATTAGCGACAAATTTTTCATTGCCTGCTATTACAGTGGACACGAACCAAGTTAGTAGCGATGGCACGGTAAAATCGAGGTTTAAAACATTTGATGGACATTTTGTGGAAGGTGTTTTAATTCCAACGGAAAAAAGGCAAACTGCTTGTGTATCATCTCAGATTGGCTGCAGCCTAAGCTGTAAATTTTGTGCAACAGGTTATATGGATCGAAAGCGGAACTTAAATTTTGATGAAATTTATGATCAGGTGGCATTATTAAATGAACAAAGTGAAAAAGTGTATGGAAGTAAATTGACAAATATTGTTTTTATGGGTATGGGTGAGCCCTTACTTAATTATAAAAGTGTACTAAAGGCGATAGATAAAATTACGGCTACCGATGGTATGGGTATGAGCCCTAAAAGGATAACGTTATCTACTGCCGGAGTGGCCAAACAAATACGTCAATTAGGCGATGATAAAGTAAAATTTAACCTAGCCCTTTCTTTACATGCGGCTACAGATAAAAAGCGAGATGCGATAATGCCTATTAATGAAACTAATAGCATTGATACATTGATTGAGGCGTTGAATTATTTTTACAACCAAACAAAAAACGATATCACACTAGAGTACATACTTTTTAAAGATGTTAATGATACTATACAGGATGCGGAAGATTTAATTAAGATTTACCGACAAATTCCTACACACCTTATTAATGTAATAGAGTACAATCCTATTGACAATGCTACCTTTAAAAAACCTGATGAAGATACCACCCAGCAGTTTACCAATTTTTTAGCTAAGCATCAGGTGAATGTGCGTTTAAGAAGAAGTCGAGGTAAAGATATTGATGCAGCCTGTGGCCAACTGGCCAACAAAAAATAGCATTACTTATTCTTGTTTTATAATGCCTAATTAAACTTATTTATTTATTTCATGTCTAAAAATTAAATTAAAAAATATAATCCATGAAAAAAGTTATGCTAACCTTATGTGTAATATTCACTATTGCAATTACTGCAAGTGCCCAAAAAAATATAGAACCAACCCACAACTTAAATCAAATTCATCAGCGAGGTAATATAACAGATGAATTAAATTTTTCTAAATTGCAGAAGGCACAGGCTAAATCAATTAAGGAAGATTACAGAAAAAAGATGCATAATATTAATAGAAATGAAGAGGTAACTGTTAAAGTGATGCGAGATAATAAGGAAGCGCTTATAAAAGAAAAGAAAAGAAAAATGGATGCTTTGTTAACCACTGAGCAAAAAACAAAAAGGGGTCAGCTTTTAACAGTAAAAAAAGCTAAAGCAGAATTAGAATTTACAAATCGCTTGGCTAAAATGAAAACAAATTTGGGTTTATCAGATGAGCAAGTTGCTCAAATCAGATTGCAAAAGACCAGCACAAAGGTAAAAATGGACAAGTTAAAGACTAGTGAATCCTTAAGTAGGTCAGAAAAAAAAGAACAGATGAGGACATTAAAAGCAGAAGAAAAAGCGCAAAGCGAAAAAATATTTACGCCTGATCAGATTAAAAAAATAGAAGAGAAGAAAAAAATATTGCAGAAAAAACAGGTGCTAAAAAATAAATAACCCCCTGAAGCTAAAGAGGCGTTTCCTATAAGAAACGCCTCTCTTATATCTGTTTGCGCAGTACCAAGCTAGTAACTCACCAAAAAAAGATTACCTTTGTCCTTCACTACTGTTGTAATAACAGCAAACCCACTACAAAAATGAGCCAGTCGCCATTCCAAAAATTTGTTCCCAAGAAAAAAAATAGTGTAATAAAAGAAGAATTTCGTCAAGAAAAGAAAAAGTATCGTAAGGAACGAAATGCTTTTTTTGATAAGAAAAAAGAGGAAGAATATCAGGCCCGACAGGCAAAAAAGAGTGGCATGGCAACAAAGGCTGCTGATAATGCAAAAGGTAATAGATCTGAATTAACTAACAACCCGCTTCTTATAGCGGCAGATAAGCCAAGAGGCGCAGCAAAAACTCCACATCAAAAATCGGCAAAAGCAGTGGCGGCAAATGACAACGCCCCAACAGGTATTATGCCTTTGAATAAATTTATGGCGCATTGTGGCGTTTGCTCGCGCAGAGATGCCGTAGAGTATGTAGCTTCAGGCAAAGTAAAAGTAAATGGCGAAGTTATAACAGAGCCAGGGTATAAAATTAAGGAGCAAGACGAAGTAATTTATAATGGCAAGAAATTATTTGTAACAAAAAATCTGGTGTATATTTTATTAAATAAACCTAAAGATTATATTACCACAACAGATGACCCCCAAGGAAGAAAAACGGTTTTACAATTAATTAAGCAAGCCACTTCAGAAAGAGTTTATCCTATTGGGCGTTTAGACAGAAACACATCGGGGGTTTTATTACTAACTAACGATGGGGATCTTACGCAAAAACTATCTCATCCGAGCTACGAAATAAAAAAGATTTACGAAGTAAAACTAGATAAGCCACTTACCAAAGCCGATTTTGATAAAATTGTTAAAGGATTAAAGCTTGAAGATGGCGATATACAAATTGATAGCCTTGCTTATGCAGACAGTAAAGATAAATCGATCATTGGCATTGAGTTGCACAGTGGCAGAAACCGTATTGTTAGGCGTATTTTTGAGCACTTGGGTTACGATGTAAAAGGGCTTGACAGGGTTATGTATGCTACCCTAACCAAAAAAAATGTAGAACGTAGCAAATGGCGTTACTTAAGTGAAAAAGAAATACGGCTGTTGAAATACATGAATACATCGAAAAATAAAGCAAGCATTGAAAAAATATAAACCCGAGGTCATTTTTGAAAATGATTCTTTTATCGCTATTAATAAACCAGCCGGATTATTATCTATACCTGATAGGGAACAAACACAAATATCTCTTAAAGATATTTTACTAAAAAAATACGATGCTATTTTTACCGTACATCGATTAGATAAAGATACTAGTGGCATCATACTTTTTGCCAAAAATGAAGCCGCACACAAATATTTTTCGCAGCTTTTTGAAGAAAGAAAAATTGAGAAATATTATCAAGGATTGGTACATGGAATACCTACACAAAAAAAGGGAACTATTGATGCGCCTATTGCTGAGCATGGGGTGCAAAAAGGATTTTACATAGTACACCAAAGAGGGAAAGATTCGGTTACAGATTATGAAGTAATACAAGAAAATAAAAGTTTTTCGTTACTTCAATTTCAGTTACATACGGGTCGTACTCATCAGATACGGGTACATTGTAAAAATATAGGACATCCACTTGCATGTGATGAATTGTATGGTAACGGGAAGCCTGTTTTACTTTCCACTATCAAAAAAAAATATAAACTTAGTCAGCACGACGAACAAGAAAGACCGATGCTTAACCGGTTGGCTTTACATTCTTATAGATTGAAATTCGCTGATATTGATGGAAAAATAATTGACCTAGAAGCACAGTTACCAAAAGATATCAGGGCATTATTACAACAAATAAAAAAGAATTGAAGCGCTTTATTAAAACATTTTTTGCGTTAGCATTAATTTAATAGTGCACGTATTTTTACATGTATTTTTTTCACTTATTTTTTATCGATAAATATCTAATAACCCATCTGGCAGATTCACATACACTTTTCTATTTTTCGCATCTACTTTTTCAAGACTATCCTGATGAATGGGTATGAGTGCTTCTTTTCCATTTAAAAGTATGGCACATAGTATTTGGTGAGGCTGTTCAATCACTTCCATTATTTCGCCTAAGTTTTCATTCTCATTAACTATAGTAAAGCCTAATAGTGCAATGGGGGAAGATTTAGCAGCAAATTTTTGAAAGTCTTCTTCGGTTAGCCATACTTCTCTGGGAGTAAGTTTACGGGCAGTTTCTTTATCCTCAACACCTTCAAGTTTAATAAAAATCTCTTCCTTATTTTTAATTTTTGTCCATTGTATAAAGTAAGGCAAAAAGCTATCTTTTTTTTCTTCTATAAAAATAGATTCTAATCCTTTTAAAGATGTTTTTTTACCCAAGCTATGCTCCAATATCAGATCACCTTTAAGGCCGTGACTAGCTACTAATTTTCCTATTTTAAAATAATGACTCATCGGGTGCAAGATACGGAATATGAAAAAGGTATTTGTGCGTTTAGAGTTAGTCGTGATTAACAATATAAGCAGATAGCCACATGGGGGGATAAAAAAAAGTCCTGATTAAATCAGGACTTTAAAGAGTTAATATAACAGTGCTATTTATTCTTCCGTTTTGGTTTCTTCAGCAGCAGATGCTTCAATTTCAGCTTCAATTGGATCAGCAACAGGTGCTTCAACTGGTTCTGCAGTTGGTGTAACTTCAACTTTAGCCTCTACTTTTTTTACAATAGGTTGAGAGCGGCTGTCGTTACGAGCCTTCTTATGTGCCCCCTGACGGCGTGTAACATTTGAATCATGTTCAACAGTCCAGGCGGTGAATTTTTCCATTGCACCAGCCTCATCAAACAAGCCTAAGCCCACTCCACGAAGTAAATGTTTAAGATATAATACACCTTTGAAAGAGAGTATACGACGAACTGTGTCGGTGGGTTGAGCTCCTTTTTGTAGCCAGTCCAATGCTTTTTGGCGATCTACCTGAATAGTTGCAGGAACTGTTAAAGGATTGTAAGTGCCTAATTTTTGAACAAATTTACCGTCGCGAGGAGCTCTGCCATCAGCAACTACGATAAAATAAAAGGGGCGTTTCTTTGAGCCATGTCTTTGTAGTCTCATTTTTACAGCCATAAATAGAAATTTTTGGTTGTTATTAAATAGGGTTTATCCTTGAAAAAGGACTGCGAAGATAATAAGTGTATAGCAAAATGCCAAATAATTGGTTTAAACCATTGAAATTACTTTTTGATGGGGTATATTTTAATTTAATTGTCAATTTAACTGAATATTATCGTGTTTTCACTAGTCATTTACGATTAAAAGATTTGGACTAAAAAGAGGTTTAAAGTATTATCTTTTGCCCATCATTGATTGCATACCGTTGGGCATTTTATTCATCATCTTCATCATGCCTTTCATTTGTTCAAACTGTTTTATAAAAGCATTTAGTTCTGCAATATCTTTTCCGGCACCTTTGGCAATTCTGAGTTTTCGATTAGGATTAATGATGTCTGGATTTCTTCTTTCTTGCAAGGTCATAGAGTTTATCATGGCTTCAATACCTTTAAAAGAATCGTCATTTACATCTACATCTTTTAATTGTTTCCCTACCCCTGGTATCATCCCGATTAAATCTTTAATATTACCCATTTTTTTAATTTGCTGAAGTTGGGTTTTAAAATCTTCGAAATCAAATTGATTTTTACGTATTTTTTTTTGCAAGCGGGCTGATTCTTTTTCATCAAACTGTTCTTGCGCTTTTTCTACTAGACTCACAATATCGCCCATGCCTAGAATGCGTTGTGCCATTCTATCGGGATAGAAGACATCCAATGAATCCATTTTTTCGCCATTGCTAGCAAATTTAATGGGTTTGTCTACGGTGTATTTAATAGACAAAGCAGCTCCCCCCCTACTATCTCCATCTAATTTAGTTAGTACAACACCACTAAAATCTAAACGCTCATTAAAAACTGCAGCTGTGTTAACGGCATCTTGGCCCGTCATACTATCCACCACAAATAAAATTTCTTGCGGTTTAATAGCGGCTTTTATTTTAGCAACTTCCGTCATCATTAATTCATCAACAGCTAGGCGGCCAGCGGTATCAATAATGATTACATTTTTATTGGTCGATTTAGCTTCCTTAATTGCATTTTGAACAATGGATACTACTTCTTTATTTTCTCTTTCGCTATAAACAGAGACATCTATTTGTGCGCCTAAAACTTCAAGTTGATCAATAGCTGCAGGCCTATACACGTCGGCAGCCACTAGCAAAGGCGATTTACCTTTTTTTGTTTTAAGATAGTTTGCCAGTTTGCCACTAAAGGTTGTTTTACCACTACCTTGTAGGCCAGCTATTAAAATGATTGCTGGGTTTCCGTTTATATTAAATTCACTTTCGACACCTCCCATAAGTTGGGTAAGTTCGTCCTGTACAATTTTAACCATAGTTTGGCCCGGACTTACTGCTATTAGTACATTGGCGCCTAAGGCTTTTTCTTTAACCCTATCGGTAAACTCTTTGGCAATTTTATAATTTACATCCGCATCAACCAATGCGCGTCTAATATCTTTTATAGTATTGGCAATATTAAGCTCGTTAATCCTTGCCTGTCCTTTAATATTTTTAAAGGCTAATTCTAATTTTTCTGATAATGAATTAAACATGTTTAAAGTAAATTTTTTATACTAATTATATATCAAATGCTGTATCAATAATATGCGCCTGTTCTTTTGCATGCACCTTACCGTATCCTGTGGCGGTTGCTGCGCTTAATTGCCTGCTAATGATATAGAAGTTGATGTTTTTTAAGTTCATTCTTAAAAAAGTAGCTGCTCCCATATTTAATGGTTCTTCCTGCACCCAATACCAGATAGCTTTACTATACTTTTTATACAACTGATCTAATTTTTTTTGTGGTAATGGATGTATTTGTTCGAGACGAATGATAGCCACATCAGTTCTTTTTTCTTTATGTTGACGTTCGGCCAACTCGAAATAAATTTTTCCACTGCAGCACAAAACTTTTTTTATTTCTGTGGCATCCTGTATAGTGATATCATCTATCACTTCTTTAAATCCCCCTTCTGTAAATTCTTCTTTTACGCTATAGCTACCCGGGTGACGCAGGTTTGCTTTAGGTGAAAAATTAATGAGAGGTTTTCTAAAAGGCCAGGTCATTTGCCGACGTAGTAAATGAAAAAGATTTGCTGCGGTGGTAACGTTAGAAACCACAAAATTAAGTTCTGCGCACATTTGCAAAAAGCGTTCCATTCGAGCGCTGCTATGCTCGGGGCCTTGGCCTTCGTAACCATGTGGCAATAGCAGTACTAATCCATTCATTCGTTGCCATTTAGTTTCAGCAGTGGAAATAAACTGATCAACGATGGTTTGTGCTCCATTACAAAAATCGCCAAATTGTGCTTCCCAAATTACCAATGCATTAGGATTGGCCATGGCATATCCGTATTCAAAACCAAGTACAGCATACTCGCTCAATAGAGAGTTATAAATACGAAAGGGGGCTTGATTTTTACTAAAATGATTAAGCCGGTTGTATTCTTCATTTGTATTTTCATCATACAAGGTAGAGTGTCGATGGCTAAATGTGCCGCGTTTAACATCCTGACCGCTCATGCGCACATCTTTTCCTTCCACCAACAAACTTCCATAAGCCATCAACTCTGCCGTTGCCCAGTCAATTTTATTTTCGTCATTAAACAATTTCAGTTTGTCATCAATTAATTTTTCAACTTTTCGTAGCGGTTTAAAATTAGCTGGCCACTGCATCAGTCCTCTAAATAATAGCGCAAAGGTTTCACTGCGTATAGCCGTAACTGGTGAGGACTCAAAATCTTCAGGAGTTGCTTTGCGTAAAGTTTTCCAAACCAATTCGGGAGGTTGGTAGCTGTACGGCAATGGATTTTGTTTTACTTCATCTAAACGATCTTGCAGTTCGGCTAAAAACTTTTGTTCCATTTCCTTAGCAAGAGTCTGTGCATCTGTTTCTCCGTTTTGCATCAAAAATTGTGTATATACTTCTCTTGGATTTAGATGTTTACCAATAAGTGCATATAATTGAGGTTGTGTAAATTTAGGCTCATCGCCTTCGTTATGACCGTGTTTACGGTAGCAAACCATATCGATAAAAATATCGCTATTAAACTTTTGTCGATAACGAGTTGCCATTTCACAGGCTTTTACTACTGCTTCGGCATCGTCGCCATTAATATGAAATACGGGAGCGTGTACCATCGCAGCTATTGATGTACAATAATCAGCGCTTCGAGCATCATCAAAATCAGTGGTAAAGCCAATTTGATTATTGATTACAAAATGGATAGTTCCTCCAGTATAATACCCATCGAGCCCGCTCATTTGCAACACCTCATAAACTACGCCTTGCCCTGCTATGGAGGCGTCGCCATGGATAAGTAAAGGCAAAATTTTTTCGTAATTACTGTTGTATAAAATATCTGCTTTACTTCTTGCGAAACCTATAACCAGCGGATCAACTGCTTCAAGGTGTGATGGATTAGGACTTAGCTTTACGTGTATTTTTTTTCCCCCTGCAGTTTCTACGTCACTCCCAAAACCCAGGTGGTATTTTACATCTCCGCTACCCATTGTGGTATCTGGTAAGCTGCTCCCTTCAAATTCACTAAATATCTGTTGGTAGGTTTTGCCCATAATATTAGCTAAAACATTCAGGCGTCCACGATGCGCCATACCAATTACCACTTCTTCTACTTTGTTATCTGAAGCTATATTTATGATAGCATCTATTGCTGCTATTGCAGTTTCTCCTCCTTCGAGAGAGAATCGTTTTTGGCCAATGTATTTGGTGTGTAAAAACTTTTCAAACATGACCCCTTCGTTCAGTTTTTGCAAAATTCTTTTTTTTTGCTGTAATGAAACAGGATTTAATAGTGTTTGCTCAACAGCATTTGTTAGCCAATCAAGTTTTTCTTGGTCATTAATATAACCTACTTCTACTCCTATATGGCTGGTATAACATTTTTGCAAATGCGTTAAAATATCTTGAAGAGATGCATTAGCAAGGCCGACAAATTTTCCGGATTCAAAATGCACATTAAGATCGTCATCTGTTAGTCCAAAATTAACAAGTTCGAGTTTAGCATATCGATCTTTTCTTTCTCTGATGGGGTTTGTTTTAGCAATTAAGTGCCCTTTTTTTCGATAGGCTCTAATTAATCTAAATACCGCAAATTCTTTATCCAGTTTAGGCTTTAAATCAGATGTATTCGTAGTTGATTGTTCAAGTTGAGTATGGGTGGCATAATTAACAGCAAAGTCAAACCCTTCAAAAAATTTACGCAAATCTATATCCACGCTATTGGGATTTTTTACAAAATCATGGTATAACCCTTCGATATAATCTGGATGAGCGTTGGTGATATATTGAAAATCCTTCATAAAAAAGTAGAAATTTTACCCTGCCACAATGTTGCTATTAAGCTTAATTAATGCGGTTTAATGTTAATACATCAATAAGTTGAGCTTAAATCGGCTGCAAATATCGGCTAATTAAATAATATTTGTAATGTAATTTGAAAGCAATTTTCCACAAAATAGGACAACGGCACTGCTGAGAATTATATACCCCGAAAAAATAAAAGCTAGGTTGTAAGAACCGCCTTAGTATTTTTAATTGTAATTGCACCTAGTAAATCTACTAAAATTGGGGTAGCAAAAAAAGCGGCCATATAATTTGGGAGATTTATACCCGACAACAGATAAAAAATAAACCAATTATTAATAAGCGATATTAAACAGAAATGCCAATATACTCCCTTGAGCACCCAGCCAAAAATAAATAATACAAGGTATATTACGTATAAAAGGGCTAAAAAAATAGCTGTTTTATGAGGTGTTTTCATTTGAATTAAAGCAATACCTAGGTTATTAAAAAATTATTACCGATGATTTTGACTATTTAAAATGTATTCCCTTATCTTTGCAGCCCAAAAAATAGATTTAAATGGCAAACCATTCAGCAACAAAGAAAGACGTGCGTCAGAGTGCAAAGCGTAATGAGCGTAATCGTTATTATGGTAAAACAACCCGTAATGCTATACGAGATTTAAAGGCAAGCGAAAAAGCTGCTGCAACAGAAGCTTTTCCAAAAGTTGCTGCTATGATTGATAAATTAGCTAAGCGTGGAACTATTCATAAAAATAAGGCAGCCAATTTAAAGAGTAAGTTAGCTAAGCGTGTGAACGCTCAGTAAATATAATATCCCTTTTAAAAGTATTTAAAAAACAGGGTTAAATAATTGTCCCTGTCACAATTATTAGGTGATGAAAAAAAATATTATTTTATTTCTTTTAGTGTTAATTGGAGCAACAAATTCTTATAGTCAATGTACCGCTCCAAATTTACCTACCCTTTCTAGTTTAATACTAACTACAACGGATACCCAATTATCTGTTTATTTTGATACAACGGCAAATGTGCCGGCAACAACTATTTATTACCTAGGCATTTTATCTACAAACCCTATACTAAACAGTAGTCCTTTAAATGGCACAACTTATAATGTTGGTGATAATATTGGCGGTGGCAATATTATATTTTACGGGACAAACTATATCTATAAAAAGACAGGATTATTAGCTGGTACAACTTATTATCTATTTATTTATACTGCTAAAACCATATGTACTGGAGAGCCTTTTTATAGCATTACTTCGTTAAATGCATCTGCAATAACTTTTAATGGAACGGCAGGAATACCTGCGGGTTATTATGATGCTGTAGGCGGGTTAAGTTGCAGCAGCCTTAAAACTTCTTTGTACAATATTATTAAGCCTGCGGTTGCCAATCCTAATCCAACCTATACTGGATTGTGGGGAGCTTACTACATTTCTGACGATCGACTAAATGATGCCGCCAACAAAAGAATTGTTTGGGATATGTATTCCGACAAACCAACTGGTACCGAATGTGAATCAACCTTTGGTTCGCCTTATCAAGATAGAGGGTTGTCCGGAACAGTGGAATGCCAGAGATATAATCGCGAACACTCATTTCCTCAATCATGGTTTAACTCTGCAGAGCCCATGCGAAGTGATATGTTTATCGTTTTTCCTACAGATAAAAAAGTAAATAGTCAAAGGGCGAATGTTCCTTACGGACAAGTTAGTAACCCTACGTACACTTCATTAAATGGCAGTAAAGTTGGACCTAATACCTTTTTAACTCAGTATACCGGAACTGTATTTGAGCCTATTGATGAGTATAAAGGCGATTTTGCCCGTTCTACCTTTTATCTAGCCACTGCTTATGAAAATCTAGTATCAGGTTGGCAGAGTAATTCCAACGCAAACGATGCTCTAGATGGTAGTTCGTACCAATGTTTTGACAATTGGTATCTTAAAATGATGCATAACTGGCATTTGCAGGATCCAGTAAGCTCAAAAGAAATAGAACGCAATAATGATGTATTCATGATACAAGGAAATAGAAATCCTTATATTGATCATCCAGAATATATAGCACTTGTTTGGCAGTGTTCTGGAATATTGCCAGTTAGCATTATCGATTTTACTGCACAATTAAACGACGCAAACGTTTTATTAAAATGGCAGGTCACTTTTGAAACCAATTTTAATAAATACGAAATAGAAAGAAGTGCAGATGGTATTGGTTTTTATAAAATAGGGGAAGTGCTTGGAAGAAATTTGACTAACTATTCTTTTACTGATAATAATTTAGCAACTGCCGACACTATTTACTATCGTTTAAAAATGATTGATGCCGATGGAAAGTTTAGTTACAGTAAATTTATTGCAGTAAGGATAACAGGTATTTTTTTAAATACCACGGTATATCCAAATCCAACAAAAGGTAAGCTGGCATTAAAGCTTTCGCATTCTTTACCGGTAAACAGCAGCATGTTTATTATGGATATATCTGGAAGAGTTCTAATGCAGCAGCAGATACTGAGTGGGCAAAGAAATATATATTTGAATCTGCCACAATTAGCATCGGGAAGATATTTTATTAAAATAACTAACCGCATTGAATTAATAAACCAGTCTTTTGTAATTATAAAATAATTTTTAAAATATAAATAAAGGTGGGGTGCATATTGCAGCTCACCTTTATTTATTATAAACGGTGGGGTATTAAAAAAATATTGTAGCTTAACGTAAAACTAAACTTACATGAGAATACTCATTTTTATTTTGTTTTTCGAATCCATGTTTTTAAATGTGCAGGCTCAGCAATCTCGTTTTGAAAAAACGAACGGGCTAGAAAGTGCTACTTATTTTGAAGCAATAGATTGGTATACGCGTTTAGATAAAAAATCTTCTAAGGTTTTGGTAAAGGAGATGGGGATGACAGATGCTGGATATCCTTTGCATTTGGTTTTAGTAAGTACTGATGGGAAGTTTGACGCTGTAGGTTGGCATAAAAAAAACAAGGTTGTTATTTTAATCAATAATGGCATACACCCGGGAGAGCCTGATGGCATTGATGCTAGCATGATGTTAGTAAGAGATATTGTTAACAATAAAATTAAGTTGCCTAGTAATGTAGCATTGGCATTTATACCCGTTTATAATATTGGAGGGTGTTTAAATAGAAATTCTTATTCGAGAGCAAATCAAGATGGGCCTTTAGAATACGGCTTTAGGGGTAATGCGCAAAACCTAGATATAAATCGTGATTTTACAAAAAACGACAGCAAGAATGCGAAGTCATTTGCACAAATTTTTCATTTGCTTGATCCAGACATTTTAGTAGATAACCATGTTAGTGATGGCGCCGATTACCAGTTTACCATAACTTTACTTACTTCGCAGTACGATAAGTTGGGCAAGGGTTTAGGAGGATGGTTAAGAGAAAATTTTGAACCTCAGCTTTACAAGAGTATGGCAGACAAAAAATGGGATATGGTGCCTTATGTTAATTTTGAAACAGCGACACCAGAAAAAGGGATGGAAATGTTTTATGATCCTCCACGTTATTCTTCAGGTTTTGCCGCCTTGTTTCAAACCATTGGGTTTGTACCCGAAACTCATATGCTAAAACCATTTAAGGCGCGAGTGCTTTCAACTTATGCTTTTTCTCAAACATTAATAGAAAGAGCTGCTGTAAATGCTATTGAATTAATTAACCAACGTAAAAAAGAAAGGGCAAGAGTTATTATAGAAAAATCATTTGCTTTTAAATGGACAGTAGATACTTTAACTTATAGTTTTGTGAATTTTAAAGGTTACGAGCAAGCCTTTAAGATAAGTGATGCGACTGGATTAAATAGAATGTATTACGACCATAGTAAACCTTTTACCAAACAAGTAAAGTTTTTCAATGTTTTTAACTCTTCAAATTTTATTGATGTGCCAGCGGCATATATTATTCCGCAGGGGTGGTATGCGGTAATAGATTTACTTAAATTAAATGGGGTTAAAATGGAGCGGTTTGTTCGAGACAGTTTAGTTGATGTAGAAGCTTATCATATTGATGATTATAAATCATTACCTAGGCCTTATGAAAAGCACCATAAAAATTCGGCAGTAAAAACTACGGCAACAAATCAAAAAATAAGATTTTTAAAGGGGGATTATATTATTTGGTTAAATCAGACGGGCAATCGGTATTTGGTAGAGATGCTAGAACCTACGGGGGATGACAGTTTTTTTTCGTGGAATTTTTTTGATGCCATTTTGCAGCAAAAAGAGGGATATAGCGATTACCGGTGGGATGATTTAGCTGCTGAAGTACTAAAAAATAATGCTGATTTAAAAAGAAAATTAGATGAAAAGAAAAAGGGAGATGAAAAATTTGCATTAAGTGGACCGGCACAGCTTGATTTTATTTACAAAAACTCGCCCTACTACGAGCCAGGACACAATCGGTATCCTGTGTATAGGTTAAACAGGAAATAGGCGTATAAATGCTTGGTAATAAGCTAATAATACATATTTACCAGCTACTGAAAGCGCATCAGTTGAGTGATACCTATGATTAGGTGGTTAGGCATAGTTTGTTGGAGTAACAAAGTCATCAAAAAATCTTTCAAAATTATCCTTTGTTCAAAATCAAAATATGCATTAAACCCCTTACCTTTGCTGCCCGTTAAGAAAAAGCGGATTAATAATATTTTTTAAAATAAAAAATCAATCAGGGAAATGAACAACTACGAATTGATGGTGATTTTTACCCCTGTGCTATCTGAGGAAGAATTTAAGTCTGCTCAGAAAAAATATGCCGACCTCGTTATAGAAAACGGTGGTGAAGTATTGCACAGTAACCCATGGGGACTAAAATCGCTGGCCTATCCTATTGACAAGAAGACCACAGGTCTTTATTGGGTAATGGAATATAAAGCGCCAACCAGCTTCAATGAAAAGTTGAAAATTCAACTTTTACGTGACGAATCACAGATGCGTCACATGTATACTGTGCTCGACAAGTACGCCGTCGACTACAACACCAAAAAGAGAAGTGGCGGACGTTTTACTAACGAAAAAACCATCGCTTAACTCATGGCAAAAAATGAAATAAAATATCTTACTGCCATTAAGCAGGAGAAGCGTCCGAAGAAATACTGTCGTTTCAAAAAAATGGGTATCCATTATATTGATTATAAAGATGGAGAATTTCTAAAAAAATTCATTAACGAACAAGGTAAGTTATTGCCTCGACGTATTACGGGAAACTCTTTAAAGTTTCAGCGCAAGGTTGGTGATGCAGTAAAAAAGGCACGTCAAATGGCTATTTTACCGTATGTTACTGATTTATTAAAATAATTTTTTAACCACCCTAACCTTTAAATAGAGAAAGTGTAGTTTAGACAACATTGGGTAAAAATGCAAAACGATGCAGGTAATATTAATACAAGATGTAAATAATTTAGGTGGTGTTAATGAATTGGTAACTGTTAAAAATGGTTATGGCCGTAATTATCTAATACCAAGCAAGCTGGCTATTGAAGCAAGTCCTTCCAACTTAAAAATGATGGAAGAAAAAAAGAAGCAGCAGGCAAAAAAAGAGGTTAAATTAATGGCTGAATTAAACAGTGTAATTACTGTTTTAAAAGCTGGTGCTTTAAAGCTTGGAGCTAAGACTGGCACAAGTGGCAAGATATTTGGCAGTGTAACTTCTGTTCAAATTGCGCGTGCAATTAAAGAACAAAAGGGTTATGAGATTGATCGTCGTCGTATCTCAATTTTAGATGAGGTAAAAGAACTTGGCACTTTTAAAGCGAGTATTGATTTTGGTAACGGTAATGAAACCGAAGTTGAATTTGAAGTAATTGCTGAATAATTTTAAATTATAAATTTGTAAAAAAAAGGCCTTGCTATAAAGCAAGGCCTTTTTTTATTGTTTGTACTATATACTATATGATTTAATAGGGCATTATTGTTTTTTTGAAATTTATTTGTATTAAAAATAAATAAAAGTATGATTTTAACTGCCTGATTTTAAATAGATTGTAATATAATGTTCATTTTTTTAAGTATTTTAAGACCAACTTGACTATTTATTAAGGAAAATGCTATCTTTACTATTGTAATTAATGGTTTTAGTTTTTCGCTATTGGCTGAAGTAGCTTTTTTGAAGTCCGATTCAGTACATTGTAACAACTAAGTCATTACGTTTTTATTTATTAATTAAAAGTTTTTACAATGAACATTTATGTAGGAAATCTTAGTTGGTCTATGACTGATGACGATTTAATGAATCTCTTCACAGAGCATGGTACTGTTACAAGTGCTAAAATTTTGAAAGACAAGATGAACGGCCGTAGTAAAGGATTTGGTTTTGTTGAAATGGAAGACGATGAGGCTGCTAAAGCTGCAATCGCTGCCTTAAATGAGATTGAAGTTCAGGGTCGTAAATTAATCGTTAACGAATCTCAACCACGTCAAGAAGGCGATCGTCCAAAACGCAGTTTTGGTGGTGGCGGTGGTGGCTACAAGAAAAGTGGCGGCTACGGTGGCGGTGGAAATCGTGGCGGCTACGGTGGCGGTGGAAACCGTGACGGTGGTGACGGAGGTTACAACAGAGGCGGTTATTAATTTTATGATACAACCTTATTTAAAAAATCCTTTCTTTTACGAAAGGATTTTTTTTATTTATTTAATAATTAAGAGATGTTAAGCAATAATGATATACTAAAAAAAATTAGGGTGGCGCTTGCTTTACGCAATGATGATATTATTGAGATATTAAAGTTGGTTGACTTTGAAATCACTAAAGGTGCTTTGGGTGATCTATTTAGAAATGAAGATCATCCTGGGTTTGTAGAAGCTGGAGATCAGTTGTTACGTAATTTTTTAAATGGGTTAATTATTTATAAAAGGGGTAAGTTAAGTGAGCTAAAAAATATTGACAGAGATAATACTAAAGATAGTAATTGAGCTAGCCACTGAGTAGGAATTCAGAGCGAGAATACTGGTTAAGTTCAAAAAATATACGGAGAAGAAGAATGGATGGGTTAATTAACTTTTTTAGGAGGTAGGTCAAAAGCACTCGCTTCGTGCAAAAAATTATCTTTATGAGCCCCATCGCAAAACGGCTTATTTTTAGAAAGACCACAGCGGCAAATACCAACTACTTCTCTTCCTTGTAAATTATAAACACCCCCATTACGGTCAACAATTTCAAAATCGCCTTCAATTTTTAGAGATCCGTTAGTGTTTACGGTAATTTTAGTGTTAGCCATTTAGATAGTTATTTAGATTAGATAATAATGTGTCGATGGTTTATTATATATAAACACGAGCTATTGATTTTTGTTTTAAAGAAATGTTATGAATTAGCACATATTTTTATATATACTGAAGCAAAGTATTATTATAGTATAAATTAAAAAAGCCTCTCAGTTTTCTGAAAGGCTTTTTAAATAAATATGGCAGCTACCTACTCTCCCGCATTGTTGTGCAGTACCATCGGCCATGAGGGGCTTAACTTCTCTGTTCGGTATGGGAAGAGGTGAACACCCTCGGCAAAACCACCATAAGGCGATTTGTCGGGACTAACTAAAAGTTAGATGACAATAATAATGTGACATATTGGAATAAGGAGTAAAGTAGAGTAAAAAATATTTTTATTTTTCTTACGAAAAATAAAAAAATAAAGCTTACGGGCAATTAGTACTACTCGGCTTTGATGTTACCACCTTTATACCTATAGCCTATCAACGTCATAGTCTTTGACGACCCTTAAAAGTAAACTCATCTTGAGGTAGGTTTCACGCTTAGATGCTTTCAGCGTTTATCCTGTCCGTTCATAGCTACTCTGCATTGCACCTGGCGGCACAACAGATACACCAGCGGAACGTACGACTCGGTCCTCTCGTACTAAAGTCATATCCTCTCAATTTACTAGCGCCCATCACAGATAGGGACCGAACTGTCTTGCGACGTTCTGAACCCAGTTCACGTGCCACTTTAATCGGCGAACAGCCGAACCCTTGGGACCTTCTCCAGCCCCAGGATGTGACGAACCGACATCGAGGTG
>CAMBEI010000021.1 GCA_945865645.1 Chitinophaga pinensis
TTGCTTTGTCATAATGAAGCAGCAGTTTATCGGCACCCCAAAAAAAATCAAATGGTAAATCTTCTAAACTTTGTTTTACACGCTTGTGTCTGTCGGTAAAACGTGGGACAGATACAACCAGGATTTTATCAAAGTATTGTTGCAGGTAATTGCTAATATATGCTGGAATTGCCAATGAGGTTTTTTAGTTGTACAAAAATAGTCCTTTTGACTTGGTGAGATTTAAAAATCATGATATTACTTGTTTTGAAATAACTAAAGTTTATTTTTAACAAAAAGCTATACTTTATCATACCCAATTTATGAAAAACCCATTTATTTCTATATGTATTCCTGCCTATAAAAGAGCTAAAAATCTGCAGCGTTTATTATATTCAATAGCAACTCAAACCTATACTAATTACGAAATAATTGTTACCGACGATAGTCCTGACGACTCAGTTACTGAAATTGTAAATAGTTTTTCTATATCCCTAAATATACTTTATTTTAAAAACGATCCTGTAGCCGACACCCCGGCAAATTGGAATATTGCAATAAAAAAAGCCAGTGGCGATTGGATAAAAATTATGCATGATGATGATTGGTTTGCCCATCCTAACGCTTTACAAATATTTGCAGATGAAGCATTGAAAGCAACTAGCAATTTTATTTTTTCTGCATGTAATAATATATATACATCCCAAAAAGAAGTAAATGAATTTTTAACAGACTGGAAAAAAGAGATGCTCGAAGATAGCTGTCTGAATCTTTTTTATATGAATGTAATTGGACATCCAAGTACAGTACTTCATCGTAAAGATGAGCTTGTTATTTATGACACTCAATATAAATGGGTAGTTGATATCGATTTTTATATTCGTTATTTGCAAAAACATAATGGATTCAAATACATACCAAAAATGCTTATCAATATTGGCACTGATGATACACAAATTTCTCATTCCCTATATAAAAATCCGCAAGTAGAAATGCCCGAATATTTATCTATGTTGGCTAAATTTCCATCATATTTATTAATGGAGCATGAATATGTTTTTCATTGCGTATGGAATTTAGTAAAGCGCTTTCGCATTAAAAATTTAACTATGATTAAGGCTTGGGGCTACCAAGGACCATTACCAAACAATTTACAAGCCATCATTGATTTTCAAAAATTAATTCCCCGCATTTTAATTAAGCAACCAAAATGGTCAATAGTATTAATGAAAAAATGTTATCGTAAATTAAAATCTCAGGGTTTAAATAGATAGAAAGACGCTTGATCAGATTCGCCGTCTTTATCGTTTTGTAAATTAATGCGTTTAAAACTTTCAATATCCTTTTTACTATATCCAGATGCAACTTTGTTTACCATATATGAATTAGGATCAGGCAATGCAATGTCTTTTGCATATTGATCACTACCAATAAGACTTATATAATTTCCATCAAAAATTGTCTTTCGTAACTCAAATCCAGCTTGCTCGGCCAGTAACTGCATACTTTTTAAAGTATGTATGTAAATATGTCTTGGGGCATCTAGGTCCATCCAATTGAGTCCATATTTTTTCCAGCCGTACCCTCCCATTACAGGTGTTCTGATCAATAAATATTTTTCTTTTTTTAATATTTTAAAAAGCTTGTGTAAAACTTTCAATGGCTCATCCATATGTTCAAATGCATGGTGCAGCATAATATAATCAAATTGGCCCTCCGTTTCAAAAATGCTTTTTTTATAAATATTAACCACGCCATATTTTAGATCTTTATCAATAAACGGATCAATGCCAGTTAAATTTGTAAACCCAATTTTAAACAAATCAAGTAATAAACTGCCGTTGCCTGTACCTACATCAAGTAGAGCATCTTGATATTGAACTCCGGCATTTCTTATCCAGGAATAATAATCAGGTGTTTTATACCCTATCGATAATAGATTTCCTAATAATTTATTTTTCCCATAAATAAGATAAGACCCTTTTATTGTGCGAAGTTTATCTGCTTTTGCACGCAAATCTAAACCCCTATTAAAAGAATAGTACCCATCGTTAGGATAATATTTACCAAGGTCTAAAGGGATTTCAAGTAGCTGCATGCAACCACATTTATAACATTCCAAATAAGTAAATACGTTTCTTAACCCCAATTGCATTTCCTTTATTTGATGTAATTTATTTTGCTGATCATTTCCGCAAATTTTACAACATTCAGTTTCCATAATATTATTATTTACATAAATTTAATTATAATAAAGTGTTTTTGATACGATTTAGTCTTTACAAAAAAATCCCCCATTTAAAAAACGGGGGATTAATATATTATTAAGTATTTTAAGCAGGTTCAGATTTCATCTGCTTAGAAGCTCTTGATCGTTCATTCTCATCTAATAAAACTTTACGCATACGAATGCTTTTTGGCGTTACTTCAATACACTCATCCTGCTGAATATATTCCATACACTCTTCTAAAGTCATTAAAATCTTTGGTGCAGCACGACTAGCATCGTCACTACCACTAGCACGGTGATTGGTTAATTTTTTTGGCTCTGTTGCATTTACATTTAAATCTCCTGGCTTAATATGTTCAGCAATTATCTGACCTGCATAAACCTCTTCTCCTGGATCAACAAAAAATCTACCCCTATCCTGTAATTTATCAATAGAATAACCAGTTGTTTTCTCCATATTTTTAGAAAGCAAAACACCATTACTTCTTCCCGGAATATTTCCTTTCCAAGGACGGTAATCAGTAAAGCGATGTGCCATTACAGCTTCTCCTGCAGTATTGGTTAACATGTTGCTTCTTAACCCTATCAAACCTCTTGAAGGAATATCAAATTCTAGATGTTGCATTTCGCCTTTGCTTTCCATAACCAACATTTCGCCTTTGCGTTGGGTAACCAGGTCAATTACCTTTCCACTAAATTCGCCAGGTACATCTACCACTAGATTTTCATAAGGCTCACATTTTTTACCATCAATTTCTTTTACCAATACCTGAGGGTTACCCACAGTTAATTCAAAACCTTCTCTACGCATGGTTTCTATCAAGATGCCCAAATGCAAAATGCCACGCCCATAAACCAGGAAACTATCTGCACTGTCAGAATCTTCAACACGCAATGCCAGATTTTTTTCAGTTTCTTTCATCAACCTATCTCTTAAATGACGAGACGTTACAAACTTTCCTTCTCTTCCAAAAAACGGTGAGTTATTAATGCTAAACATCATGCTCATCGTTGGCTCATCCACACTAATCACCGGTAATGCTTCAGGAAATTCGATATCACAAATCGTATTCCCTATATTAAATTCGTCTAATCCTACTATAGCACAAATATCGCCTGCGCTTACTGCTGTTGCTTTCTTTTTGCCTAAAGCTTCAAAAGTATACAACTCTTTTACTTTCATTTTCTTTATTTCGCCACCCGCCTGCACCAAGGCAATTTGCTGTCCTTCTTTAACAGTTCCTCTAGCTACTTTACCCACTGCAATTCTTCCTAAAAAAGAAGAATAATCCAATGAGGTAATCTGCATTTGTGTTGGGCCTTCGTTAACTACTGGCTCGGGCACATGTTCTAAAATAGCATCCAATAAAGGAAAAATATTATCAGTTTCAGTAAGGGACGTGTTCATCCACCCGTTTTTACTACTGCCATAAATGGTAGGAAAATTCAGTTGTTCCTCTGTAGCATCCAAATTAAAAAATAATTCAAAAACAGCATCATGCACTTCATCAGGACGACAGTTTGCCTTATCCACTTTATTTATGACTACAATAGGATGTAATCCCAAGTGCAGTGCTTTTTGTAAAACAAAGCGAGTTTGTGGCATAGGACCTTCAAAAGCATCTACCAACAATAAAACACCATCGGCCATTTTTAAAACACGCTCAACCTCTCCACCAAAATCGCTGTGACCCGGGGTATCAATAACATTAATTTTAATGTCTTTGTAAATAACTGAAACGTTTTTACTAAAGATAGTAATACCCCTTTCTCTCTCTAGGTCGTTATTATCCATGATTAATTCACCAGTTTCCTGGTTATCACGAAAAATATTTGTGCTATGCAGAATTTTATCTACCAGCGTTGTTTTTCCATGATCTACGTGAGCAATAATGGCGATGTTACGAATGTTCATAATACTAGTCTTTTATCTTTAGATAGTAATAAGCAGTATAGGCTATAAGCTGCAATAATATCTTGATTCTGTTTTTAAGGGCGCAAAGGTACGCAAAATAAGCCGTAAAACAAGGGCGTATGATAAATAAAAATCATATTGGTAAATAACCCTTCTAAATTATCAATCTTGATTAATCGTGTTGAAGCGATAATTATTTATCATTAAAAAGAAATAACTGATTATCAACACATTTAATCGAAAATACGACTAAGATCATTTTGTTCTAATAGTTGTATTATTGAAAAAATATCAATAAATATATTACCTACAATAGCATGGTTTAAATATGCCCTAAGCTTTTGTAAATTACATGCTTATTATCATGCTTTTTAAACTTAATGCACCATATTCCCCTGCCGGCGATCAGCCAGAAGCCATCCGTGAACTAACGGAAGGCGTTTTAAATGGAGAAAAATACCAAACCCTTTTAGGTGTTACTGGAAGTGGTAAAACATTTACCATGGCTAATGTAATACAGAACGTGCAACAGCCAACACTCGTTATTACTCATAACAAAACATTGGTAGCACAATTATATGGCGAGTTTAAACAGTTTTTTCCGGATAATGCAGTAGGATATTTTGTTTCATATTACGATTATTATCAGCCCGAGGCATACATGCCTATTAGCAATACGTATATCGAAAAAGACCTGAGTATTAATGAAGAATTGGATAAGCTACGCCTGCAAGCAACCGCACAGTTGTTAAGCGGCAGAAGAGATATTATTATTGTTGCCAGTGTGAGTTGTATTTACGGCATGGGTAATCCAACAGATTACGAAAACGGTATCATCCGTATTGAACAGGGGCAGATTATTTCCCGACAAGGATTTTTGCATGCCCTTGTAAATTCTTTATACAACCGCAGTGAAGGCGATTTTACTAGGGGCACATTTCGAGTAAAAGGTGATACTATCGACATTAATCTGCCTTATGTTGATTTTGGATACCGCATTACTTTTTTTGGCGATGAAATAGAAAGTATAGAAACGCTAGAGCTAAGCAGTGGTAAGCGTATTAGTCGTGTAGATAATGCTGCTATATTTCCTGCTAATCTATATGTTGCTCCAAAAGATATACTCCAGCAGGTTGTACATGAAATACAAGATGAAGTAGCCGCACAAGAAACTTATTACAAAAACTCGGGAAAATATATTGAGGCGCAGCGAATCAGTGAGCGCGTAAATTATGATTTGGAAATGATAAGGGAATTAGGATATTGTAGTGGTATTGAAAATTATTCAAGATTCTTTGACAGAAGAAAACCTGGCACAAGACCATTTTGTTTATTGGATTATTTTCCAAAAGATTTTTTATGCATTATTGATGAAAGTCATCAAACCATTCCACAAGTTAGTGGTATGTATGGTGGAGATAGAAGCCGTAAACTCGTTTTAGTTGATTATGGATTTCGTTTGCCTTCAGCATTAGATAATCGACCATTAAATTTTAATGAGTTTGAAACTTTATTAAATCAAATTGTTTTTGTTTCGGCAACCCCTAGTAAATACGAGTTGGAAAAATGTGAAGGCATTGTAACTGAACAAGTGGTTAGGCCAACAGGATTGCTGGACCCTCCTATTGAGGTTCGTCCTTCAATTAATCAAATAGATGATTTACTTGATGAAATTGACAAGCGAATTAAAAAAGGTGATCGGGTACTGGTAACTACATTAACTAAACGTATGGCCGAAGAAATGACAAAATACCTCCACCGAATTGATATAAAAAGTAAATACATACACAGTGATGTAGATACTTTAGAAAGAATTGAAATACTTCGGGAACTTCGCCTAGGCGTTATTGATGTATTAGTTGGAGTAAACTTATTAAGAGAAGGACTAGATTTACCAGAAGTTTCGCTGGTAGCTATTTTAGATGCAGACAAAGAAGGATTTCTACGTAACGAAAAAAGTTTGACTCAAACGGCCGGTCGTGCTGCCCGTAATGTAGATGGCTTAGTAATTTTTTATGCAGATAAGATCACCGACAGTATGCAACGTACCATCGATGAGACTAACCGTCGCAGAGAAAAACAGGTTGCGTTTAATATTAAACATAATATAACACCAACCACTATTAAAAAAAGCACTGAACAAATTTTTGCACAAGGGTCGGTACTTGACGTAAAAGGATATGACCCTTTAAATCCTTATTCAATTGCTCCAGACGCAGAAATGATAACTCTAGCAGCAGAAAATCAAGCAATCTATTTAACCATTCCTCAAATAGAAAAAGGTATTATTAACACAAAAAAAGATATGAATAGGGCTGCGAAGAATCTAGATTTTATGGAAGCAGCGAGATTAAGAGATGAAATGTTTCGATTACAAAAAGAGTTAGAGGCAATGAAAAAATAATTTACTACCTTAACCCTTTGTTAAAAATAAAAACAAACTTAATATGACTACAATCGCACTCTACAACCTTAAAGGTGGCGTGGGTAAAACTGCCAGTTGTGTAAACTTTGCCTATTTAGCTGCAGCTGATGGCTATAAAACTTTGTTATGGGATATTGACCCCCAAGGATCCTCTTCTTTTTACTATAAAGCAAAAGCTAAAACGCATCCAGGTATTAAAAAACTCATTACTAAAGATGCGGATCTCGAAAATGCAATCTTAAGTACCGATTTCGAATTGATGGATGTAATCCCTGCAGATAACTCTAGTAAAAGTTTTGATATAATGCTAGAAGAAATGAAAGGAAATAAAAATAGACTGAAATCTATTTTAAAACAATTACAGGGTGAGTATGATTTTGTTTTTATTGATTGTCCTCCAGGGTTAAGTGTATTAAGTGAAAATATTTTTAACGCCGCTGATATTGTGTTAATGCCGGTTATTCCTACCACCCTTTCAATTCGAACTTACAATATGGTCAAAGATTATTTTAAAGAAAAATCTTTAGACATGAGTAAGATGATGTGCTTTTTTACTATGACAGATTTGCGAAAAAATTTGCACAACGAAATCATGGAAGAACTTTATAAAGACAAGCGTTTCTTTCAAAATTATATCCCTTATTTAAGCGATGTAGAAAAAATGGGTGTTCACAAAGCCCCTATTATGGAATTTGCAAACAGTAGCTATGCTGCAAGTTGCTATAGAGAATTGTGGATTGAAATTAAAGAAGGGGTGTTGGAATAATTTAGTTTAAAATTATTTGTTTAATTTTATTTTTATTATTTATGAAAAGGGAATTAGATAGCTGGTTTAGTTCTGCATTACAAAAAGATATGCCCATTATTACTTATGGCGATTACGGTACGGCTATTTTATTTATACCTACCGCAGCAGCAGATTATTTGGAGTACGAAAGATTTCAAATGATGGAAACTTTAGCTCCATATATAAATGGAGGTAAAATAAAAGTGTTTTCAATTAACAGTATCAATAACGAAATTGGGCTTAATAAAGAAATGCTTGGCAAACATAAAGCTAAACGTCAAAATCAATTTAACGAATATGTTTTTAATGAAGTAATTCCGTTTATTAAAAATAGTACCTCTAACGAAACGGCAATATTACCTGTGACGTCTCCTTTGGCGCTTTACACAGCATGAACCTCTTTTTGAAATGCCCCGATCTTATCCATGGGGTAATTGCTATTAGTGGAGTATACGATCTAACTTAATATACCGATGATTATTTTGTCCGTTTATTTTAAAACCCGATTCTAATTACAGACAATAATTTTAAGTTGTTGTTGATTAGCAATGCATATTGTTTTACTTTTACAACATGCCAAAAAAATTATTTTTATTAGATGCATTTGCATTAGTTTTTCGCGCTTACTATGCGCTAATCCGAAGTCCACGCATTACAAGTAAGGGCCGAAATACCAATGCACAGTTTGGTTTTACCAATACCATTATAGAACTCATAAAAAATCAAAACCCTACTCATATGGCGGTCTGTTTTGATACCCGTGCACCAACCGAACGCCATACCGATTTTGCAGATTATAAAGCAAACCGCCAGGAAACACCTGAAGATATTTTATCGGCGGTGCCAGATATTAAAAGGATTATTGAGGGACTTAATATTCCAGTTATTGCTATTGATGGTTATGAAGCTGATGATGTAATTGGGGCGCTGGCAAAACAAGCCGAAAAAGAAGGTTATGAAGTGTATATGGTTACACCAGATAAAGATTATGGGCAGCTAGTTTCTGAAAATATTAAAATTTTTAAACCTCCATACCAAGGTGGCAAATTTGAAATACTAGGACCAAAAGAAGTTTGCGAAAAATGGGATATTAAATATGTTGATCAGGTTATTGATATGCTAGGTTTGATGGGCGATGCAGTGGATAATATTCCAGGAATAAAGGGCGTGGGGGAAAAAACTGCTGCTAAATTATTAAAAGAATATGGCACTCTAGAAAATGTATTAGATAATGCAGATAAAATAAAAGGCTCTGTAGGAGAAAAAGTTAGAGCTGGAAAAGAATTGGCAGTAATGAGTAAAAAATTGGCTACTATTATCCTAAATGTACCAGTTGAATTTCATGAAGAAAATTTTTTAATAAAAGAAATTAACAAGCCTGCTTTAAAAGAAATTTTTGAAGAACTGGAATTTAAAACTTTAGGTAAAAGAATATTAGGAGACGAGGTTGACGGACCTCCAGAATCCTGGAATAATAACAATGAACCTAAAATTAAAAAAGAAGAAACGGCACAAATGGACTTGTTTGGTAATGTGGTGCAAACTAAAAATAGCGAATCCTCTTCAAATACTTTACAAGATGCTCCTACCGAAGATGGAGAACTGCGAGTAGCTGATAAAAATATCCACAATACAAATCATAATTATGTATTAGTACAATCCGATAGTGATATTAAAGAGCTTATAAAACACTTGACTGAATTTGAAGAAATTTGCTTTGATACAGAAAGCACAAGTATAGATGCTAACAAAGCAGAACTAGTAGGGTTAAGTTTTGCTGTAAAAGAAGGCGAAGGATATTATATTCCTTGTACTGTAAACAAGGGGGAATGCATTAAAATATTAAACAACTTTCAAATACTTTTTAACGATACTACAAAAATTTGGATAGGCCAGAACATAAAATACGATATGCTTTTGCTCAAGTGGTACGGGTTTGAACTAGCTGGAAATACTTTTGATACTATGTTGGCGCATTATGTAATTGAACCAGAAGGTAAAAGAAGTATGGATGTAATGGCTGAAAAATATCTAGGTTATGCCACCGTACATATTGAAGAATTAATTGGCAAAAAAGGAAAAGGACAAGGTAACATGAAAGATGTAGAGCCAGAAAAAATAAAAGAGTATGCCGCTGAAGATGCTGATATCACTTTACAATTAAAAAATATTTTTCTTCCGAAACTAAAACAAAAAGAAGTTGAAAAGATTTTTTATGAAGTGGATAACCCTTTAGTTAAAGTACTAACTGCTATGGAGTTTGAAGGCATCCGAATAGATGAAGAGTTTTTGAATAGTTACTCAAAAGAGTTAGAAAAAGAAGCTACAACTGCAGAAGAAAGTGTATATGGACAAGCGGGCGTTCGTTTTAATTTAGCCTCCCCAAAACAACTGGGTGAAGTGTTGTTTGATAAAATGAAAATAGACCCTAGGGCAAAAAAAACCAAGACTGGACAGTACGCAACTGGTGAAGATGTGTTATTAAAGCTGGCTACTAAAAATAAAATTGTTGATGATATTTTAATCTTTAGAGAATATACCAAGCTGAAATCAACCTATGTTGATGCGCTACCCTTGATGATTAATAAAAAAACTGGCCGTGTGCATACTTCTTACGCACAGGCAGTGGCAGTAACGGGTAGGCTTAGCAGCAATAATCCTAATCTGCAAAACATCCCTATACGTACAGAGCGTGGAAGAGAGATACGAAAAGCTTTTATTCCAAGAGATAAAGAACATGTATTAATTTCTGCCGATTACTCACAAATAGAATTACGCATTGTAGCTGCTATTAGTGGTGATGTAAATATGTGCGAAGCTTTTAAAACTGGTAAAGATATTCACAATGCTACTGCTGCCAGAGTATTTAATGTAGAAGAAAAAGAGGTAACCAAAGAAATGCGTTACAAAGCTAAGAGTGTAAATTTTGGTATTATTTATGGCCAAGGGGCCTTTGGCTTGGCCGAAAATCTGGGCATTAGTCGCACCGAAGCAAAAGAAATTATTGATAATTACAAAACACAGTTCCCTAATATTCAAAAATATATGGATGATACCATTCATTTTGCACAAGAGCATGGGTATGTGCAAACACTGATGGGGCGAAAGCGTTGGCTCAAAGACATCAACAGCGCAAACTTTACTATTCGTGCTTTTGCCGAACGAAATGCCATTAACTCACCCATACAGGGCACAGCTGCCGATATGATAAAACTAGCAATGATTAAAATTCATCAGGAATTTAATAAACATAATTTTAAATCAAAAATGATTTTGCAGGTGCACGATGAATTAGTTTTTGATGCACACCGATTGGAAGTTGAAAAAATTAAGCCAATTATTTTAAATTGTATGCAAACAGCGCTGGCATTACCAAACGACATACCAACAGATGCCGAGATTGGCGTGGGAGAAAACTGGCTTGAAGCACATTAATTTATATAGCTAATGAAACCTATTCTGATTTACTGCTACGATGCTTACTGTGGATGGTGCTATGGCGCTAGTAGTGTTATAAAAAAAATTTCGGTAACATATAAAGATAAGCTTCATATTGAAGTTCTTAGTGGGGGTATGATGATAGGAGAACATGTTATGCCAATTGAAAAAATTGCTCATTTTATACAAAATTCTTATACACGAGTAGAAGAGCTTAGTGGTATCAAATTTGGCGAAGATTTTTTATGGCATATTAATAATCCAGATAAAAGCGACTGGGTTTTAAATTCCGAAAAATCTGCTATTGCTCTATGTATTGTAAAAGAATATTACCCCGAACGCCAACTGGAATTTGCTACTGACTTACAATATGCATTAAATTATGAGGGACGCGATTTGGATGATGATGAAACCTATCGTCACTTAACAGATAAATACAATATTCAATCCGAAGCTTTTTATACTAAACTAAATGCCGAAGAATATAAAAAAATAGCCTATTACGAATTTGACCTAATGAAACAGTTACAGGTTAATGGATATCCAACAATTTTTATTCAAACAGATGAATTAAAATTTATTATGGTAGCAAAGGGATTTACTGATTACGATACAATAAATAAAAGAATAGATAATATTTTAAATGAAAATAAAACTAGTAATTAAAATAGAGCTACTTTTTTACAAGTTTCTTACTCAAATTAATATTTATATAATTATAGGTATGTTATTTTAAATTAATTTCCACCACCGGCTGGCCTCTGGGGTCTCATTGAAGCTTCAATTTCATCTTTCCACTGTTTCATTTGAGCTTCTGTAAAAATTAATTTTAGTTTACCGTCTCTCGCATCAGATAATTCTTTACGTTTCTCCATCATTGTCTCTCTATCAAAACTGCCGCTTGCACGCATATCATCCATCATTTGCTGTTGAGCATTGTTAAAATCTGCTATAATAACTTCTGTTTTAACCTTGGTAGCTGCATCTAAATTTAATGGTGCCATTTTTTCAATAGTAGCCTTTGTTCTTTCTTCAGGTGTTTGACGTTGACCTCCGCCTCCTTGTGCATTTACTGCGGTTATACTAGTTAAAGTAGCAAAGGTGATTAATAATAATTGTTTTTTCATTTTATTTTATTTAAAGGTTTATTATATAAATGATTTATTTAACGATATTAATAAAAAAAATTGTCTTTATTTATTAATCTGTCGATTTTTTCTCTCATCGTCATTATGTGGTTTGCCAATTTTATTTAATATGACTACAAATAGCGAATCAAAAATGGGTAATTGTTCCTTAGTGCAAATTATTCTAATGTTTTTTAAATGATTAAACATCTGCAATTCTATAACTTTTTGAGAAGCGGAAGAGTTTCCGGCAATAGTATTCATTATAGAATCATTAAAATTAGTAGCCGCTAATTCTTTAAATTGTTTGTCTTTTGAATTATGTAAACTATCAAACATTTTTTTTATATTTCCTCTGTGCAAATTACTTATTACTTTATATTGTTGTAGTTGCTCTTCAGTAAATTCAATTTTATTTTTTAAAAATATTACCATCATCGTTTCTCTATCCATACGATTTTTATGACCTCTAGATTGCTTAGATAGTAAGAAAAAAGAGAGCATAACTATATTGGTAATTAATAAAACTCCAATAATAATTAGCAAAATTTTACTTTTATTTTTTATCATGGCTGAGTATTTTCTAAATCATAAATAGTTGCTACAGTATATGAAAATTCATCAGCTGGGGTTTGTGTAATCTGTTCTATTGGCATAGTTTGCGCTGATGTTTTATTTAATACAAGCACTAGTACATTAATTACTAAAAATATACATAGGCTTAAAAAAGCTATTGCAGGCCTACCTATAAACCAACCAATTTTTTCCCATATCGACTCCGTTTGGTGGTTCATTCGTGCATAAATACGTGTAAGTAAAAAGGGCTTAGGACTCCCCCGATTTATATTATCAACACTATTTAGCGCTTCATTAATTAAGACATTTATTCGTTTATTCTGATTCATAAAAATATTTTTATTTTTTTACTTAAGTAATTATTGAATATAATAGTTGCTTAATTTATTTTTTAAATTTACTTTTGCTCTGCTCATTAACGCCTCAACAGAAGGCAAGGTCGTTTTCATTATTTCAGCAATTTCCTGATAACTCTGTCCTTCTATTTTATGCAGCGTAAAAGCAATTCTTTGTTTATATGGAATTTGTTTAAGTGCATTAAATAAAACAGCAGCACTTTCCTTTTTTTCTAATTGCAGCCCCGGATGATCAAATACTATTAACCGCACCTCCTCATTCGTATGGGCTCCAAATAAACTTTGTACAAATCCCAAACGTTTTTTTCTATTCATCTTCTTTTTATAATCTAACGTTTTGTTTACCGTAATGCGATAAAGCCAAGTAGAAAGTTTAGAACCACTTTTAAAAGAACTTATAGATTGATAAGCTTGTATAAATACCTCCTGTGTAATATCATCCGCATCATCTGCATTTTGAACAATAACTAAAGCTGTATTATAAACCATATCCTGATTTTCTTCAACCAGCATAGCGAAAGCAGAATCATCGCCCTGCTGCAGTTTTATAATTAATTCCTGATGGTTCAAAGCATTTCATTTGATTATCTCCATAAAAATAATTAAAATGGACGATATCCGCCACCTGGTTGTCCCATCCGATCTCTATTATAACCCGAATTGTTATTTATTGCTTTTGCTGTCCCAAAATTTTTAAGATTATAGGTAAATGTGAGTATAAAATATTGACGCAACACCTCATTTTGGATATCTTGTACATACGATTCAGTAACAGTACGAATAATACTCTGGTTTTGTTTTAATAAATCAAATACCGTAAGTTTTAGTTCGGCTTGTTGTTTCTTCAAGAATTTTTTTCCTATGCCAGCATTCCATAACCAATAGTTCTGATTAAATTCATCTGTTAATCCACTATAATTTTGATTACTTACGTCATTTTGAATAAACCAACCTTTTTTGCTTAATAAATTTAATTGCAACCCAGCAGATTGTTGTATATACTTATTATTTAACTGAGGCTGTATACTATTTTTTACATCACTTATATTGGCAGTATAATTAATATTAAAATCTACAAACTCACTAATATTACTAGCAACAACAAATCCTGTATTATAAGTAACAGATTTAGATGTGTTCTTTATATTATTAATAAGCCCAGGAGTATTGCTGTATGTTAAACCTGCATTTATACTCAAATTAGATTTTAATAATTTAAGCGGTAAAGCATAAGTTAAAAATGAACGTAAGCTCCAGTATCTATTCATATTTACTGGCTTTGATAATTGAGATCCTTTATATAATGTAACAGAACTATTTAACACACTATCGCGTGATGCAGTAAATACTGCATTGGTTATATAATTATTATATTGTTGTAAAAAAATATTAGCAAAAAAACTTTTAGATTTTCCAGTATTAGTATACGTATATCTAGCACTAAGCGTGTTTCCCATTTGCTGTTTTAGATTTGTATTGCCTGTAGATAAAAATAAAGAATTTAAATTATTAATTACATCTTGTAATTGTGAAACTGATGGAGTATTTGTATTTGCTCGATAAAATAAACGTATACTATTTTTTAAATTAAATTTTTTGGACCACATTAAATTAGGTAACAAATTATTAAATGCTTTATTTACTTTGGCTAAAAATGGATATTGCTGATCACTCTTAAGCATTGTATTTTGATAAGCTAACCCAATAGAAAACATATTATCTCTGTCGCCAATTCGATAACTAGCTCCTATATTATGTTTGGTAGTAATATTGTCAAATTTATTTGATAAGTTATTGTCAAATACAGAATATTTTTCGCCCATATAATCATATTGATAGGCTTCTTGATTGGATTTGCTTTTTGAATACGAAGGAGTATAATTAAATTGTAGCTGACCTTTTTTTCCAACAGATTCAGTGTAAGCAATATTACCTGAAAGCTGATACCCGTTGGTTAATAGATCGGTATATTGCTGAAGCGAATCATTAATAGTGCTATTAATGTTATAGTAATTATTTATGTTCTGCACATAAGTGTCGCCATTTTTTTGGTTTAAAGCCGTATTTAAATTTACAGAAACAGTTCTGCCCCTTTTAGCAAAAGAATGTCGAAATAAAATATTGTTATTAAAATTATATCCAGAAGATAATTTGTTGGTATTATTAATTAATTTACTAATAATATTTGTATTAGTAAAAGCATTAACGCCTATAATATCGCTGATAGATTTATTGTTTTGAAAACTAAAACTTGGAGCAATCATGATAGAGTTGCTAGAATCAATTTTATAATTTAATCTGAAATTAATCCGATGATTATTATTAGTAGATCCTATATTCGAATTTTCATTATAAAATAAATTATTGCCCGAGGATTGAAAATTTTCAGTATTAGACAATTGGTCATTATTAGTACTACTATTGTTTAAAAAATAGCTCCCAGAAACATCCGTTTTTTTACCCCACATATCTGTATAATTAATGCCAAAAGAATGGGTATTACTAATTCCGTTTTGTTGACCTACTGTAAAATTATTACTGCTGCTGCCGCCAAAGCCACCCGCACCGCCGCCACCTCGTCCACCGCCACCGCCTCGTCCACCACCACCACTGCTGGTAACACCTAATAAATCTTGCGAAGCAAAGTTTTGTTGATTAATATTATTAGCTAACCCAACAAAGGTGAGGCGCATACTATTTTTAAATGTGCTTATATTACCTCCGGCATTGTATCGTCCGTTGGTTCCGGCTCCTGCATACATTCTTCCAAACTGGCCATTTCGCATATTTGGCTTAGTAACAATATTAATAGATTTGGTGCTGCTGCCATCGTCAAAACCAGTAAAAGCAGCTTGATCACTTAACTTGTCAAAAACTTGTATTTTATCAATAACCGATGCAGGTAAATTTCTTAATGCGGCAGTTGCGTCGTCACCAAAAAAATCACGACCATCTACAGTAACTTTTTTTACTTGTTCGCCCGCGGCGGTTACATTACCATCTTTATCAATGGTTACGCCGGGCAATTTTTTTATCATGTCTTCTGCATTTGCATCCGGATTAACCTTTAATTCGCTGGCATTAAATTCTAGCGTATCTCCTCTTTGAGATACAAGAGCTTTTTTTGCTTTAACCACAACCCCCTCCATCTCCTTTGACATTTTAACAAGCCTAAACTGCAAGGGCTCTTTATTACTGGCTTGTATGTTAATATTCTGCATAATAATATCATATCCGATTGAACTAGCAATCAACTTATATTTTCCCACATATAAATTATTGTAAATAAAATTCCCCTTCGTATCTGATAATACGGTCTTAGGGTTAAGCGAATCCTTTTCGGAGCTAAGTTTTATGGTAGCACCTTGTATAGCAATTTTATTATCCTTATCCAATAGATTGCCCTTAAGCGAAATATCCTGACTTTTTGTAATTAGGTTGACCAAGGAAAAAACTAACACCAATAAAACTAGTTTCAATCTCATATATTCTCTTTTGTTCGGTTTATTAGACGACAATATGAAAATAAACAATCGTTTACAAGAATTTTTTTAAATTAAATCAATTTTTTTAGGTAAGTGTGGCATTTATTAGGTATAAATGGTAATTGTATAAGGAGTATATGTACTTCTATGTAACAAATAGATAAATTGCAATTTTAGAATTAACTTGCAGCACTAAAAATAAACAAATGGAAATCGAATATAGTAAATTGGTATCAGTAACCGGATTGCCAGGCTTGTTTGAATTATTATCTTCTAAAGCTGATGGTGGTGTAGTGAAATCGCTTGAAGACAAAAGTTCAAAATTTGTTAGTACACGAATTCATAACTTTTCTCATTTAGAAAGTATTGAAATTTTTACTACAGCCGATAATGTGAATTTAGTTGATGTGCTTACTGCCATGGCAGCTAGCACAGAAAAAATGCCTGCCGATTCTGATACGGTAGCAGTTAAAAAATATTTTGAAGCAGTTTACCCAAATATGGATTTTACCAGGGTATATGCTAGCGATATGAAAAAGATGGTAAAGTGGTTTGGTATATTAACAGCCAATAATGTAGAAATAAAATTATCGGAATTACCAGAGGGCGAAATGGCTGCACCAGAAACGACTAAGGCAAAACCGGGTGCTGTAAAAACAAGTGCTGTAAATAATGCCCCTGCCAGAAAAATAAATACGCCCAGAAAGATGGCATAAATAGAACACTATTTAAACCAATTATCACAGATTAATTAATTAAAAAAGTCCTGTCATAGCATTATAACTAAGGCAGGACTTTAAATTTTACTTATAAAATTCCCGAATATGTACACAGCAGATATAAAAAAAGTTCCACGTTCTTTTGTTACAAATGATTTTATAGTTACCAATTGGGAAAGTCTTGAACCCTATTTTAAAAATCTACTACATAGAAACATAGATAAGAAAGAAGAATTAGAGCAATGGCTAAAAGATCAAAGTGAGTTGGAGGCGATGGTAAATGAAGATGCTTGCTGGCGACAAATTAAAATGACCTGTGATACAGAGAATAAAACACTGGAAGATGCTTTTACATTTTTTTGTTTGGAGATTCAACCAAAAATTCAACCTTATTCAGATGCGCTTAATAAAAAACTTATTAATCACCCTCTCTTAAATAAATTAGATGAAAAAAAATATTTTACTTACCTACGCAGTATGCGTAAAAGCATTGAACTATTTAGAGAAAATAATATTCCCATACAGGCAGAACTTGCTGTAATGCAGCAACAGTTTGGTGTAATTTCTGGTAAAATGACGGTAAAAATAAATGAGGAAGAATATACATTACAACAAGCAGCAAAATTTTTAGAAAGTCAGGATAGGGTGTTTAGAGAAGAAGTTTATATAAAAATAAATGAAAGAAGACTAGTTGATAAAAAGGTATTAAATACTTTATATGATTCATTAATAGAAAAAAGAAATCAGGAAGCCATAAATGCTGGGTTTGCTAATTATCGGGATTACCGCTTTAAAGAACTAGGTCGATTTGATTATACCAAGGAGGATTGTTTTAAATTTCATGAAGCAGTAAAGCAACATGTATTGCCTCTAGTAAATATAATTTACCAGGAAAAAAAAGAAAAACTTAAACTTGATGTTTTGCGTCCTTGGGATATGGATGCAGAGCCCGAAGGCGTTAAACCTTTAATACCTTTTACAACCAGCGACGAACTGATTGAAAAGTCGATTGCCTGTTTCAGCAAGCTTCGGCCTTTCTTTGGCGATTGCCTTAAAAAAATGCAAGAACTTAAGCATCTTGATTTAGAAAGTAGAAAGGGTAAAGCACCTGGAGGATATAACTGTCCTTTGGCAGAAAGCGGGGCCCCTTTTATTTTTATGAACGCTGCCGGACAAATGCATGATGTAACCACCATGTTACACGAAGGTGGCCATGCTATTCATTCTTTTTTAGCACACCCTTTAGAGCTAAGTGGATTTAAAGAATACCCTATGGAAATTGCTGAAGTAGCTAGCATGGCTATGGAGCTGATGAGTATGGATGAATGGGAAACTTTTTTTGCAGATAAAGATAATTTAAAAAGAGCAAAAGAACACCAACTAGAAAGAGTGATTACAATCTTTCCTTGGATTGCTATTATTGATAAATTTCAACATTGGGTTTACGAACATCCTAGTCACACTCAAGAGGAGCGAACAACAACTTGGAATGATATCCTTAAAGAGTTTCAGGATAATGTAGTTGACTACAGCGGACTAGAAGCATACCGCAGCAATGCTTGGCAACGTCAATTACATTTATTTGAAGTTCCGTTCTATTATATAGAATATGGAATTTCGCAATTAGGTGCAATAGGTATGTGGATGCAATTTAAAAACAATAGACAATTGGCAATAGATAACTACTGCAATGCACTTGCATTAGGCGGCACTAAAACTTTACCACAATTATTTGAAACTGCTGGTTTAAAATTTGATTTTAGTCCCGATAAAATTAAATTATTAATGGATTTTGTAAAAAAAGAAATGAATCAGTAGTTGTTGTTTTTGGTATTATTACAGCCTCATCACAAACGAGGATATAATGACTATAGAACCTTAAAGGCATTGTGGTATTTATTTACATTCGATACAAATACCACTAACTACCACATCGGTTTGTTTTTTGGTAAACCCTTTGGGTAATTTTACTTCAGGCACAGCTACTTTTTCTAAACAAATTGTTGAATCGCAGTTGTCACATATAAAATGTACATGATTATCGTGGTGATGGCCTGCCTCGCAATTGTCTTTACATAATGCATATAAAATAGCATTATCAGCAGTAGGAATATTGTGAATAATGCCTTTTTCTACAAAAGTTTGTAGTGTTCTATAAACCGTAACTCTATCAAAATTTGCAGAGGTACTTCTTTCGATATCAGCATGCGCAAGTGCACCAGGACTTTTTAAAAATAGTTCAAGAATTTTTTTACGTCCTTCCGTTACGCTTATATGTCTCTTTTTTAATATATCTAATAGCTTATCCATACCATTAATTAGGGTTATTACTAAATCCATTTATGAATCGTTTTGGTACAATTTTTTCTTTTAGCAATCCCTTAATGTCCTTAAACAGTTTTTGCATTTCTTCTTCATTTAGTCCGTCATATACACCCCTTACCCTGCGCTCATTATCTACTAAAGCAAAAAATTGAGTATGTATAAACTGATCAGCTAATGCTTGTGTACTATCGGGTTTATTATTATCAATTAAATAACTTTGCCGAGCCATTTTATAAAGCAATACTTTATCGCCAGTAACAAAGTTCCAGTTAGGATTTAACATTGTGGGGCTAATGCTAATCGCAGAATCGTAATCAACCTTATACGATCCATCTTCATTTTGGATTAATTTACCATTAATCATTCTTGCTTCATATTTCTTAAGTAAAGCAATAGAATCTGTTTCAGGCATACAAGTATGCGATATTATCAAAAAATTTGGCTCGTCCTTATACATATCAAAAACTCGTCGCATGTTAGCATTCATCTTTGGACAAATTCCTTTGCAAGTAGTAAAAAAATATTCAGTCAAATATACTTTATCTTCAACATTTTTTTCAGTAATCACTTTCCCATCTTGGTTAATAAATGAAAAGTTTTCTACATCTGCATTAATAACTGGCAATAGTGATTTAGTTAGATCCTCATCTTTAAAAACAAAAAATAAAAATGCTGTCAGCAATAAAACAAAAAAAATAGTGTAAAATAATACGCGCCTAACCATACCTAATATTTTTTGTAAATTTACAACGCTTTAAATTAGTAATTAACTCTTGTTAATAGTTTTTGCAACATTATTGCACTTTTTATATATTTACATTAAATATGAACCTTAAATTAAACTGGGATGCCTTAGGAATTGCGACCTCTATTACTTGTGCTATTCATTGCGCATTACTCCCAATATTAATGAGCACAGTATCTGTTTTTGGCATTAATATTATTCATAATTTATTTTTTGAGTGGGGAATGATTGTTTTAGCATTTGTTGTTGGTTCTTATTCCCTTTTTCATGGCTATATAAAACATCACCGATCTCTTAGGACAATTTTAATTTTCAGTATCGGGTTTATTTTTTTGGTATTAAAACAATTTTATCTGCAGTACGGCATTCTTTTTCTAATTATAGCTGTTTTCTTTATCATTAGCGCACACTTTTACAATTATCACCTCTGTCATCGTAGTAAGTGTTCATCTCCTCATCATAAACATTAGATAGCTGAGTAAAACGATTAATTAGTTTCTAATTATTTATATTTATAGTTCAAACTAAATAATATGAACCAATGTATACCCACTTTGATTATTTCATTATGTTTTTTTTCTACAACTTTTGCGCAATCAAAAGAGGAGATAACTATTAGAAATATAATTGAAGAACAGCGTCTGGCATGGAATATTGGAGATAAAGAAAAATATATGGAGGCTTACTGGCAAAGCGACTCTTTAATGTTTATTGGGAAAAATGGAATCACTTATGGCTGGCAAAACACTTTAGAAAATTACAAAAAAGGATATCCAGATGCTTCAGCTATGGGTAATCTTAAATTTGATATTTTGAAAGTTAACAGAATATCAACAAATTATTTTTTTATAGTAGGTAAATGGTATTTAGTAAGAAGTATAGGAGATGTTGACGGTCATTTTACTTTAATGTTCAAGAAAATTAAAAACAAATGGGTAATTATTGCAGATCACAGTAGTTAATTATAGTGCCCATTTACGTTTAAGGTGTTTAATTAGAAAAAGAAAACTAATTATCAAAATGACATAATATGCCCAATTGGTCCAGTGTGGCTTTTGTTCAAAAAAAGCATACCCCTTGTAAATACCAATAAATACGTGTACCATCATCCATAATAATATGATGGAAATAGTTTGCATAATCTTTATCAAAAACTCTCTTGCTTCGTCTTCCATAATAATTTTTTCTTACTTTCTGTATAGCCTGCACCAAGATGCGTATAGAATGGGTTAAATACTGGAAATTAATCTAATTTAAGAAGAGATATCTTTATTTTATTAGTAATTTATTAAAGCTAGCGCTATCTCCTTTAAACACATTAAAATCAACATAAGTATTTATACCATTTACCCTGCCTTTTTCATTATGTTGCCACATTATCCATTTGCGATTTGTGAGTGGTGCATTAGTTGCATAATAATGGGCAATCCAAAGTGGATAGTCGTCAAAATCGTCAACTAAATAATTTTCGTAACACGAAATATTGGTATAAATAATGGGCTTTACTTTATAATGCTTTTCAATAATCATCAACCAATTTTTTATTTGTTGTTGAACATTTTTTGCATTTGCTCTATTTACATTTGATTCTATATCCAATATCGGAGGAAAATCTCCAGGTGATAAATTTACTGTTTCTATAAAATGCTTGGCCTGACCTTTTCCACTTTTATTGATATTAAAAAAATGATATGCACCCCTTGGTATTGAAACTTGTTTTGCATAAAACCAATTTTTGCTAAACTTATTGTCAATCATACCTAGTCCTTCGGTTGCTTTAATAAATGCAAAACCAATTTTTATTTGATCAACCTTCATAGCTTTTACCACTTCCCAGTCAATATTACCTTGATAATGGCTTACATCAATACCATGAATAGAATATTTTACTGGCAAAGAGATACCAAATTTTGAATACTTTACAAATTTTAAACGACTAAAATAATTGTTAATGTAATAAACAGCAAATGCAATTACAATAAGTAGTAATAGGATTTTTAAAATACTCTTTGATAACTTCTTTTTATTTTTTATCAAAAAAGATACTCTGCAATTTTATAATACAGATAAATTACAAATTACCATGAAATGAAATAATTATTTTCATAAAGTTTTGATAAAAATTACCGAAGTAGTTTTTTAACAAATTTTAACCCGTCTGCATATATTCGTAAAAAATATACACCCTTAGATAGTTTTTTTGAAGGTATTTCTATATACCCTGATCCATTTATTAAGTTTATTTTTTTGATGTAAATCAATTGGCCGGCCGCATTATATAAATTGATATCCGCATTTGCAGCAACCATTTTGTGCATATAAATATAAAATAGATCCCCTACAGGATTTGGAAATACTTGAATAACATTTTGTCCTGGTGTAGCGTCAGCAAGTTTTGCCGAAACATTGTTTTTGGTAATTAACCAATAATCTGGATCAATTAATACTGTGTCGGCAATAAATCCGATATTTTTTATAAAGATCTCTCCATTAATTTTATTATCCACCACAATTATTTTTTCTTGTGTTGCATTTTTAAATTTAAGAGCTACGGGTAATTCAAAAAAATTAACAGAAGCGTGAGAAGTAGTTTGGTTCATTTGTATTTTCACATAATCGCCGCCAATTTGTGTCCACTTTACATTGTAGCTTGGATAACCTTGTCCTTTAAACCAGTCGTTAAAAAATTCTGTTAGATTTTGTCCGCTTACCTGTTCCAAATTTCGTTTTAAATCATCGGTGTAAGCAAAGCCATAAGCTAGTTTGGGATCTTTTTGATATTGTCTAAGTCCTTTTAAAAAAATAGAGTCGCCCAATTTCCAGCGCAACATGTACAATAGGTAAGAACCTTTATTATAACTTAGTCTGCCCGAAAAAATTCTGCCCACACTGGTCGTATCATTTACCCAAACAGACCCATCAGGTGTAGAAGTAATATTATTTATTATTCCTTTTCTTGTGTTGCTGGTGTTAGCGGGGTATTTATTTTCCATGTAAATAGCGGCAAGGTAAGTAGCGAATCCTTCATTAAGCCAGATATCTTCCCAGCTTGCACAGGTAATTTTATCGCCAAACCACTGGTGTGCTAGTTCATGCGCAATAAGACTTTCATTTATTGAAATAATAAATGTGGCTGTTTGGTGTTCCATTCCCCCGCCCCAACCAAACTGCACATGACCATACTTTTCTTTTATAAAAGGATAATCACCAAAATTATTATGAAACAGTTGTAAGGCGTCTAATACATTTTGTGTACCACTTTGAAAAGAAGTTAAACTTTCGGGATAACAATGGGTTTGCATGGGCAATGTAACAGATCCTAACTGAACTGTATTATTAAATACTACATAATTAGTAACAGCAAAACACATCAAATAAGAAGCAATGGGATAACGATGTTTCCAATGAGTTACTTTTTTGGTATTGCCCGCAATAAGCGTTTCGCTCTGTAATATTCCATTGGATGCTGCTTTGTATTGCGCCGGTGCTGTAATAAAAATGTCTATTGAATCTGCTTTGTCATCAAGCCCATTTTTACATGGCCACCAATCCCTGCTCCCATAAGGTTCACTCAAACTCCACATTACAGGCGTCCCCGAGTGCTGGTCTTGTATAAAGGACCCAAAGCCTGTATTTGGTGGAACCCCTTGATAAAAAATAGTTATTGAATCCTTAACGCCAACATTTAAAGTTGAAATAAAATTAATGTTAAGTGTGTTGCTTGTCTGTTGTTTTACAAGAAGCATATTATTTTTTTTAACACTATCAACTACTAATGGACTCATTAAATCTAGCTTTATATTATTACTGGCTGTTGTTATAGTAAAATACACCGTAACCTTTCCGGTAATATATCTTATTGCGGGGTTTACTTCCCATTCGCAGCGGTAATAATTAACATCATAATTATTACTAGCCGTTGTAGCTTCTAATATACTATTATTAGTGGGAGTTATTCTTTGATGAGCCATTTGTTCAAAAAGAGCAATATCATTTGTGGGTATATTAAGTTCAATAGGGGCTTGTGCCATCAGTTGCAAACTGCCCAGCATAGTAATAAAATAAATAATACGCATACATAATAATTTAATCGCTAAAATATAACTTAATTCAAAGTTCCTAAAGTTTTATCAAAAAGCAATATAATGTATATCATTATAGATATTGCCCTATTAAAACTGTATTCTATAAAAGAAAAAATAAATGAACTCAAGCAGAAGCAAACTATTTTTTTGAACAGAAAGGCATATAAGTCATTTTGAATATTTTTTTTCTATAGTATATATCGATAATACAACGTCAAATGCATATTTAGATACTTCCAAAAGTCTTATTTTAGCATGTATTTTAAAAATTAGGAGGGAGAGATTTATTGCCCTGGAAATCAATACTGCTTTTCCAGCTATATTAACAGGAAACGAAGAACAAACGGTATTATACATTGAAAAATTTTTCATAAGCAGAAGATTCAGCCGTATTCTTTCGTAAAATAGAAGTAAAAAAAATTCCTAAAGCAACTTGGGATATCAAGGATTATCTACCTGCAGAAACTCAAGCGTATTTAATGAATTTTATTACTCTGAGTGTGATATTTAACAATTATGAAAAAATTCACTCTTACAAACATGTTAGCATTATTTTAATAGTTAAGTAAAATTGGCCATTCTAATTATCTGCCAATCAACCTACCTTTGCGCATGCCTCACTTTAATTGGAATGACACCAAAAATTTAATTAACAAACTTACTTTTAGGCGATTTATTAATGGCGGCAAAGTATTAGTTAGTTTTTATGCTAGTCGATTATTAAATAGGTCTATACAATGGGGTTATCCCGTATCTATTTCTTTTGAACCTACTACAAGCTGTAATCTTCGCTGTCCTGAGTGCCCTAGTGGTTTAAGGGAATTTTCGCGTGAAACGGGGATGTTGCAAAATGATTTTTTTAAAAAAACAATTGACGATATTCATAAAGATTTATTGTATCTCATTTTTTATTTTCAAGGAGAGCCTTACCTAAATCCTGATTTTTTAGAGATGGTAAAATATGCCAATACAAAAAATATATATACAGCTACATCCACCAATGCACATTATTTAAATGATGAAGTGGCAAAAAAAACGGTAGAGAGCGGATTGGATCGATTAATTATTTCTATTGATGGTACTACGCAAGATGTTTATCAGCAATACCGAGTAGGTGGTAATTTGGAAAAAGTATTGGAAGGGGCTAAGAATATTATGAAGTGGAAAAAAGAATTGAAAAGTAAAACCCCATTTGTGTTTTTTCAATTTTTAGTAGTTAAACCAAACGAGCATCAAATTGATGATATTAAGCGATTGGCAAAAGAAATTGGTGTTGATGAGGTACGCTTTAAAACTGCACAGATTTATCAATATGAAACAGACCCCAACAAACTTATCCCAAGCATAGATAAATTTAGCCGTTATAAGAAAAATACTGATGGGAGTTATACAGCTAAAAATAAATTGGCTAACCATTGCTGGAAAATGCAACATGCTAATGTAATTACCTGGAATGGACTAGTAGTTCCCTGCTGTTTTGATAAAGATGCCACCCACCAATTAGGTAATTTAAAGAATCAATCTTTTAAAGAAATATGGCATAATGATAATTATAAACAGTTTAGGAGTGAGTTGATTAAAAGCAGAAAAAATATTGATATTTGTGCCAACTGCAGTGAAGGTGTTTCTGTTTGGAAATAATTGGGTACTTAAAGAAAAGCATAAAAACAAATTGATTAGATTAATTAAAAATAATTATGAAATTTTATACTTACCGATTATCGCTTGTTGTTAATTACTTGTTGTTAATCATCTGTTATCTATCCCCTACTATATTATTTTCTCAGATAAAAACTGAATTCCGTGGCGTATGGATTGCTACTATTGATAATATTGATTGGCCATCAAAAGGAAATTTTAATTCCGATTCGCAAAAAGTTGAATTTATTAGGTTATTAGATATGCATAAAAGAAATGGCATAAACGCTGTAATTGTTCAAATTAGACCGGTTTCTGATGCTTTTTATCCATCTCCATACGAGCCCTGGAGCGAGTTTCTTACAGGTAAACAAGGGCAAGCGCCGGTGCCATATTACGATCCATTGGCCTTTATGATAACAGAGACGCATAAACGTGGTATACAATTTCATGCATGGATGAATCCTTACCGAGCTATATTTAATATCAATACATCTTCTATCGCTTCAACTCATATCACCACCATTCATCCCGAATGGTTTTTAACCTATGGTGATAAAAAATATTTTGACCCCGGTAATAAAGAGGCACAACAATATTTAGCCAATATAGTAAAAGATGTAGTTAGTCGTTATGCAATTGATGCGATTCATTTTGATGATTATTTTTATCCTTATAAAATTACAGGAAAAGAATTTCCAGATTTTACAAGCTTTCGTAAATATGGTAATGGAATGAATAAAGATGATTGGAGACGAAGTAATACCGATTCAATAATTTGTATATTAAGCGGAATTATTAAAAATCAGAATTCCACATGCCAATTTGGTATAAGTCCCTTTGGGGTTTGGCGTAACCAAGATAGGGACCCAATTAATGGGAGTAAAACAAATGGGGCACAAACTAATTACGATGATCTTTATGCGGATATATTATTATGGCTTAGGAAAGGTTGGATTGATTATGTAGCACCACAATTATACTGGGAATTTGGCCATAAAATAGCCCCTTACGAAATTTTACTTGATTGGTGGGGTAAGCATAGTTATGGCAGAAACTGTTATATTGGCTTGGGTATTTACCGGGCTAATAGTAATAACTCTTGGAAAGATATTACCCAATTACCACGCATGATTGAGGCTTTACGCAATACCCCTAATATACAGGGTATGGTTTTTTTTAGTAGCAAAACCTTTGAAAAAAATCCAAACGGATGGGGCGATTCGCTTCGTCTAAATTATTTTAAAGACCCAGTAAAAATGCCTGCGATGCCTTGGTTAAAATAGTCTAAAATTCCTTGCCTATCTAATCTACTAGTCCCTAGTGTTTCAAGGTCTTTGACACCACCAATCATTTTATCTACCTTTGCCTTTATTAAACATATATAACATGCCCGGTTTTGAATTATTTGGTAAAGAAGAACGTAAAGAAGTAAACGATGTGCTGGAAACAGGTATCCTGATGCGGTATGGTTTTGATGGCCCACGAAATGGTATTTGGAAAGCTAAAGAATTAGAAGAAGCTATTTGTGAAACCTTTGAATGTAAACACGCTCAATTGCTAAGTAGTGGTACAGCTGCATTAACTACTGCAATGTGCGCATTAGGCATTGGCTATGGTGACGAAGTAATTTTACCGGCTTTTACTTTTGTTGCCAGTTTTGAAGCAATATTAAGTGTGGGTGCTATACCCGTTTTTGTTGATGTGGATGATAGTTTAACTTTAGCACCGCAAGCCGTTCGTAATGCCATTACAGATAAAACCAAATGTATTATGCCTGTGCATATGTGCGGCGGTATGGCAGATATGGATGCATTACAGGCAATTTGTAAGGACCATAATTTATTATTATTAGAAGATGCTTGCCAAAGTATTGGAGGTACCTATAAAGGAAAAAAATTAGGCAGTATTGGTGATGCAGGTACTTTTAGTTTTGATTTTGTAAAAACCATTACCTGTGCAGAGGGTGGTGTGGTAATAACCAACCGCGAAGATATTTATCTTGCAAGCGATGGCTATACCGACCATGGGCATAATCATAAAGGCGTAGATCGTGGAGCAGATTTGCATCCATTTATCGGATACAATTTTAGAATAAGTGAATTGCATGCCGCAGTTGGTTTGGCACAAATAAAAAAGTTAGATACATTTTTAGCTATTCAGAAAAAAAATCACGCTGTTTTAAAAAATGCACTTGCCGCTATCCCCGAAATTTCTTTTAGAAGAATACCTGATGAATCTGGCGACAGCTATACTTTTTTAAGTTGGTTTTTGCCAACAGAACAAGCTACCAAAGCTGTTGTAGAAGAATTAAAAACACAAAACATTTTAGCAGGTAATTTTTATTGGTTTAATAATAATTGGCATTATATTAGTAAATGGGATCACCTTAAAAATTCGGTTACATTAAATGGTCTGCATCCCGAATTAAAAGCTGCCGTAATACATCATGCAACTAAAGATTTTACTGCAAGCGATGCTATTATGAGTCGTTGTGTATCTACAGCAATTAGTTTGGCATGGACAGAGGCACAATTAAAAACAAAAGGAGAACAAATAGTTAATGTAATTAATAAAGTGCTGCAAGAGCAAAAAATATAATATTATATATCAATCATTCAGTTTTAAATTTATCCATTGCGGTAATTAGTACCAGGGTAAAAAAATACTGTTTGGTTTTTCTTCTAAATAATCATTATAAGACAAAGGGCCTAATCTAAACCTTAAAGGAATTTTTGTTGTCTTCTCAAACTGTAATTCCTGATTGCAAAAAAAACTCAAATTTTTTGTATAAAAATCAGGACTAATAATCGAAAAATTAATAGGATTAATTAAAAATAAGGGCTGGTTTATTTTTTTTGCCAACACGATGGATGATCGATTAATATTACTAAATACCCCAAAAGAGTTTATATATCCGTTTTTGTAAAAAATTGGCTTAAAGTTAAATAATCTATTGTCTGAGGTTAATTTAATAGATGAAATTTGGCAAAAAGCCCCTTTCCCTACAAAAATCATGCAGAAAATTATAATTTTAAAATTTTTACTGATTTTCATACTCTTATCTCTGTAAATTTACGTTCTTATCTAAAGCATGAATAACATTTTTTAAAATACATCAGTTTTTAACCCAGCCGATATGCAAAGATGGCTTTAAGTCAGGGACTATATCAAAGTCAATTACAAAAATTATCTCCTCAACAGATTCAGCTGATGAAACTGCTGCAGGTACCTACTGCCCTATTAGAAGAACGAATTAAAGAAGAATTAGAAGAAAATCCAGCTTTAGAAGAGGCAGAAGAAGGACATGAAACAGACTTTGATGAAAACAAAGACGAATTTACTGAAACCGACACTGAGAATATGGATGGTAGTGTGGATGAATATGAAAATATTGACATCAGTGAATATATAAATGAGGGTGATGATGAAGTGGGTGATTACAAATTAAAAGATAGCAATTACCCCGAAATTGACGAAAATAAGGTAATCCCAATAAAAGTAGAAACTGGTTTTAATGAATTAATGCTAGAGCAACTGGGTATGCTTACACTTAATGAGCAGGAGCAGAAAGTGGCTATTCAGATTATTGGCAATTTAGACGATGATGGTTATTTAAGAAGAGAATTTTCGGCTATTGTTGATGACTTAGCATTTCGACAAAATATTACAACTACTGAAGAACAAATTGCGGAGTTGGTTTTAAAAATCCAACAGTTTGATCCACCAGGTATTGCTGCCAAAAGTCTTCAGGAATGTTTATTACTCCAATTAAAAAGAAAATTGCATGAGGGTAAGCAGGTAGAAATGTGTATAAAGGTATTAGAAAATTACTTTGAAGAGTTTACTAAAAAACATTATGAAAAAATTCAGCGTGGGTATAATTTAAATCATGAACAGCTAAGGGAAGTAATAAATCAGATTATTAAATTAAATCCAAAACCCGCAGGAGCAGTTGATGAAAATGCCAGGGCTGAAAGCTATGTAGTTCCAGATTTTTTTATTTATAATAATGCAGGCAAACTTGAATTAACCCTAAATAATAAAAATGCGCCAGACCTTAGAATAAGTGAAGGCTATAGGGATATGCTAAATGAGTATGATCGTGGTAGCAAAAAAGACAAACGTCAAAAAGAAGCTGTTCTTTTTATTAAACAAAAAATTGATGCCGCCAAATGGTTTATTGATGCTATTAAACAGCGACAAAATACCCTTATGAATACGATGGAGTCGATCATGAATTATCAACATAATTTTTTTATTTCGGGCGAAGAAACAGATTTGCGTCCTATGATATTAAAACATATTGCAGAGGACACCAATCTTGATATTTCTACTGTTAGTCGAGTGGCAAATAGCAAATTTGTACAAACTGAATTTGGCACTTACCGACTTAAATTTTTCTTCAGCGAAAGTCTACAAACCGACAGCGGTGAAGAAGTTAGTACCCGAGAAGTTAAAAAGATATTAAGTGATTTAATAGTAGTAGAAGATAAAAAATCCCCTTACAGTGATGAAAAATTAACAGATATATTACAAGAAAAAGGATATAATATTGCACGTAGAACTGTTGCAAAATATAGAGAACAATTAAATATTTCAGTTGCCCGATTAAGAAAAGAATTATAATTTAATTACAAGTAAACTAATAAAGAAGAGAAAAATAAATGGAATATACTACACAGAATAATGAAATGAAGGTAGCTTTAACGGAAGAGCAATATTTAAGCAATTTAAGATTCTCTAAATTTATAAAAATTTTTGCCCATTTTTTTTCTGTAGTCTTTCACCCATTATTTATTCCATTTTATGTAGTTATATTTTTAGTTTACGTACACCCTTCTTATTTTTCTGGATTTAGTTTTTATACAAAATTTGAATTGTTAAGATCCACGGCTATAAATACAATATTATTTCCCGCATTTGCTTTATTGGTGATGAAAGGATTAGGGTTTGTAAAATCTATTTTTTTACATACCCAACAAGACAGGATTGGCCCATACCTTGCCAACATGATTTTTTATTTTTGGATGGCAAGGGTATGTTTTAATTTTAAACCAGAACTTACGCCAGTTTTGGCAACTTTTATGACAGGTGTTTTTCTTACAACAGCCGTAGCATTAATTGCCAATATTTTTTCTAAAATTAGTATGCACACCATTGGTTGTGGTGGTATGTTGGGTATTTTTATACTTATCATGAACAGTAATAGTATGTTAATGACCTGGCCATTATCAATCGCTTTATTAATAACGGGTATTGTTTGTACCTCCAGATTAATGGTAACTAATCATACCCAAAAAGATATTTATTTTGGATTAGTCGTTGGTTTATTATGCCAATTTACAGCAGCAATAGTTATTCTATAAATAATTAAGCTAAGTTGCTTTACTTAAAAAATCCAATATTGGATTATCCATATTCGCTAATTACATTTAACCTCCCAAAAAGAATTGTCGTCAAAATGGTTATTCGTATTCAATTTAATCAACCCAATTAAGTATGTTTTACTCTCTTATTTTAAATGGTATTCGTTTTTTATAAAATCTATTAATTTTCTAGATTCTTCAATTAATGCAGTCTCTTTTTTTTTTAACTAATCCAGTGTGATTTCTTACGTAATGCGCATTTGATGCTAGTAAATTAATTTGAATAGGATCATCAGTGAATAATTTAGGGTTGTTTTTAGGGTATTCAAAAAATCTTCTTTTTGCATTTCTTGGAAAACCAAAGGATTAAAAACGCGCATTACCTGTTTTCTATAATCAGCAATAATAATATTATATTCATGGTCATTCAGGTATAAGACCTGCCTCATTAAAAGATCATATTGTAGTATTTTATCAGAAACATTTGAATTCCTTATTAATCTGAAATTATCAGAATTCCTTAACTGTTGAATCGTTCTATCATTATAAGCCCAATGATTTTTTCTTGACCCAATTCTAGCTAACCAGTAAATATGTCCTGTTTCATTTGAATAGTTTGGTGATTTTAATATACTTATCAAAGTATCAAAATTGACTTCATTACTTTTTCTAATTTGAATATCTTTTTCAAGATTGTTTTTATCTAGTTTAAGATCTTCAATCAATAAATAAATAAACTCTTTTTATCTTATCCCTTCAATATGGTGTTCTCTTATATTTTCGGCAAAGAAGCCTAGTGTAACAGCTGTAAATAGCATTACAAACTCAATAATGTATTCAGACCATTTCTTTTTATGAGTTGGATGGTGTGGATGATGTACTTCCATATTTTTATTTTGTAAATGAAAAAGAAAAGTAATTAACCTGTAGCATTAGTAACTTGAATTTACCCGTTTTCATAACAAACTCTACTGCGTAATTTGGGTTAAAAAATGATACTTACTAGTATCGAAAGTTTACAATGATTTTACTACGAACAGTTTGTAGAAGATCTGGGTAATAATTATCCCGTCAAATGATAGCTTGACGGGATAAGTGAATTATTCAATTCTAAATCAACCAAATTTTTAAAAAGTAATTTCAATTCTTGCATATAAATATCTTCCGTTCATACCCAATTGCGTTACCCTACGTGAATAGTTAAATTGATTATTGGAAGAAATACCATTATTATTCACAATACCTCTTTGAAAAGCCGTTTGTGATTCAACAAATTTATCGTAAGTAGGACTGGTTGGAACCACATCTAATCTTTTGTATGAACCCTTAGATGCCACTAGCAAATCAGAATAGATGTCAAATAAATTATTAGCACCAGCAGAAAATCTCCAAGATTTTGATAATTTATAGCCAATACTTAAATCAGTTACAATTTTAGGACTTAGCACTTGTAAGTAAAACCAATTGGTAGCGCCGCCTCCTTCAATATGTGTAACCTCTCCAAAATAAGTATTTCTAAGAAATAAATTAAACTTGCCCCTTTTATAAGCAATCGAGAAATACCCTTTAACTTTTGGGTTACCATCAACTAACGTAGCTTTATTAATAGGACTCATGTAAGTTGATTCTTTCCCGAATAATTTATCAGACACTTTTGTTTTTCCTAAAATTTCACGCTTAGATAAAGTTGTTGCTAATTCAAATTTTATACTTTGTTTTTTCTTCATTTTTACTCTATAGGAAGAAATAATATCGATACCAGACGTTCTTAAGTCAGTAGCATTCGCCATAAAAATTCCTCTAGATGCATTGTTTGCTAACAAGGTAGTATATAAAAATTGAGAAACGGCGTCGCCTGTTGCACTTCCTGAAAAAGCATCTGTTAAAATAATTCGGTCAGTTATTTTAGTGGTATAACCATCTACCGTTAAGCTAAATTTATTAATTTTTAAAGTGGTACCAATGCTAGCACTATTAGAAATTTCAGGTTTTAAACTTGGTATACCCAATGTTTGTGCTGCCTTGCTATCATTTGGCAAGGTTGCGTCATCATAAGCAATACCTCCCTGAAAAACAGTAGATGTTTTAGTTAAATATCTTTGTTGTAAAGCTGGTGCCCTAAAGCCTGTACTTAATGATCCTCTTAAGGAAAAATTATCTGATACTTTATATCGCCCAGCAATTTTACCGCTTAAATTACCACCAAAGTCAGAATAATTTTCATAACGGGCAGCTATATCAACTAAAAATTTATTAATCGGTTCCATTTCAAAATCAGCATATAAAGCAATAGATGTTCTGCCTTCATTTTTTGCATTGTCTGGTCTAAAACCAGGAAACACTTGTGCACCACCAGCAGGAATGCCTGTGCTATTATCCGCTAACCTTACAGTTGTTGGTGTGCCATTTAAAACATCAACCACCCCGTTCGTACGGCGCATATAATTTGCCCAAGAAGCTTCCTCGCCTGCTTTTTGTTGATAATTTTCATATCTTAATTCTGCACCACCAGCCACATTTAAGTTAATTGAATTATTTATTTTTTTAGAAAAATCTAAATTAGTTGTGTTTTGGCGAAACAGTAAAGTACCAGCATTAAATTCGGTTTGTTTACTCATATTGTTATAATATGCAGAAACGTTTAATGTATTTTCAATATTAAAACTAAAACTATTTTGTCCGAATGTATTACTCAAATCATAATTCCATGAACCTAATTTTCCCTTTAAGCCAGTACCTATTGAAATATCCTTGATATTAGAAGAAATTTCGGGTAAAAATCCATTTGGGTAAATGGCAGGGATATTGGAGCTTTGATACGGCATTCGGTAAAAGCCCGTTGAATTTCCCAATCTATTACTTAGGATACTAAAAAAATAAAATTCTCTGTCATTTTTTAAAGCTACTGCGCCATTAATCACACCCTGAATATTTTTTGTGGCCGATTGGCCTACCCTCATCTGAAAATAATTACGATCTACCCCCAATGTTGTAAGAAGTGCTGTGCTTGCCGAATCGCCTGATTTTCGATTATCAATATCTCCAGCTCTTTCACCAGAACGAATTGTAGGTTCTCTTTGTTCTAGATTTAAGGTAACATTAATAAAACTTGCTTTTGTTTTTCCAATTTGCCATCCATAATTTACAGAAGCATTTATTTTTTGTCCATCTGTAACACTATTATTATAATATTTTGGATCATTTGCCGGTCCTTCTCCTAATTTAAAACTACCAGGAGCGGCATGCTTGTAGGATTGATAAGTGGTAATATTAGCACCAGTACTAAGTACCGCTTTACCTGTTCCAATATTTTTATTTAATTGAATATTAATTACTCCAGCGATCGCATCTGATCCATATTGTGCAGCAGCGCCATCTCTTAATAATTCTATTTTATCTATAGAAGCGGCAGCTATTGCATTTAAATCTGTTCCTACCGAACCCCTTCCCATTGTTCCGTTTACATTCACCAATGCGGAAGTATAACGACGCTTGCCATTAATTAATACAAGGGTTTGATCAGGACCCAAGCCCCTTACGGTAGCAGGATCCACGTGGTCAGTCCCGTCGGCTACTGTTTGCGTAGTAGAATTAAATGAGGGGGCTACATGGTTTAATATATCTGTTAAGTTGGTTTGTGGGACTTCAGAAGTTAATGTTTTAAGATCAAACAAATCAACTGGAGAGATAGACTCTAACTTAGATCTTCCTATACTTCTTGAGCCCAATACTACCACTTCGTTTAAATCGTTATTTAGAATTTTAAGCTGTATACTAATAAAAGTGTTTTCTTTTAAGGTATGGGATTGGTTTGAAAAACCACTAAAGCTTACAACAAGTACATTGCCATCACTGGCTTTAATTGAAAAATCTCCACTATTATTGGTTTGTGTTTTTACTTTACTCCCTTTTATGGAAATGGTTGCACCGGCTAAAGCTTTGCCTTCTTCGTCTTTTACATTGCCTGTAAAAATCGTCTCTTGTGCAGTAGATGTAATAAATGCTGCCGACAAAATTATAAACATTAAAAATCTTTTCATAATTTTTGGTGTTAAGGTAATAAATTATTGTTAATATTAGGTTGAAGATAGTGTTTTGTTCTAAAATAACCATATAAAAAGGCTATGATGTATAGCAAAGAAAAAGGGTTTACGCTTATAAAGTCGTGAACCCTTGAAATACAGTTCTTTCGGCTGTGGCCCCACCTGGGCTCGAACCAGGGACCACCTGATTATGAGTCAAAAAAATGGTTGCTTTACGTTATTCATATTCGGGTTTAAGAACTTCTTTAAATTGAGGATATTGTTTGTACAGGCTTAATAGCTATTGTATCGATTTACAATCACCAATTCTTGCAGATACATCATCAACATTTGCAAATACAAAAATTAATACAAGCCTATATTTTATGGGAAGGGTAAGTTTTGTTAGTAGAAAAAATATATAACGCAACAAAATAATTTGAAAACAGCATTACAATACAAAACGATGGGGAGATAATTATTCATTCAAATAAAAGACCCTAGCTGCAAAAAGCTGCTAGGGCCATTTATTATCATTATTGTTATAATAAATTGATAATTTTTAAATTATAATCTATTTTGTAACTCATCAATTATTTTAGCATATTTACGGAGAACCTTATCCCATTCTAATTCATCTTTGGTTGGTAGTCTCCAACCTTCACCTAGTTTAGCACCTATTACTGATGCTTGACACATACCCATATAACAGGCAAATAACATTGGAATAATTTATAACTTTTTCATATTGTTTTGTTTTTAAAAATTCGACCGCTATGCGGTTATTACAAATAGATAAATTGATAAATAGTTAAAAAGCCCGAACACTGCATCTCATAAATGTAAAGCAATTATTTTAAAAAAAGGGGCGATAAAACATATATATTAAAGATATTTACGCCACCTTCGCTTCATACAAGTACTTCTGAAACTCTAGTCAGACAGCGTTGTTAATAAGACGTTATAAAATATGAGCTTAATACAGCTTAGTGACGTAAATGTGACATAATATGAAAATAAAAAAGGGCTTCAATTAATGAAACCCTTTGTGTTGTCTGCTCCCCTTACAGACGAAAGATGCAACTATAATGCGATGATTGAGTATGTGACTATCAGGAAATTAAAGGGTTAAACTTCGTGTATATTTTTTGAATCAGACTCATTTTAAATCATCTAAGACTTTTTTGATTTTACTTGTAACGTAAG
>CAMBEI010000022.1 GCA_945865645.1 Chitinophaga pinensis
GATTAGGGCAAAAAACGCCCGGTATTGCATTTAATCTGTTTACAATTGTATCACGGCGTAATTTATATTCTGCCCTGGTTGTATTAAAATAATCATCGGGTAAATCAATGGCAGCTTCGCCTAAAATTTGTGCAAAGGATGGCGGACTTAATCTGGCCTGTGCAAATTTCATGGTGGCATCAATCAAGAATTTGTTTTTAGTTACAAATGCGCCAATTCGTCCACCACAAGCACTATAACGCTTGCTGATGGTATCCATTAAAACAACATGGTCATCAACACTTGTTAAATGCATGGCACTAGTATGGGTACCCTCATAACAAAATTCACGATAAGCCTCATCAGCAAATAAATATAAATTGTGTTTAACAATAAGTTGTTTAAGCACTTCCATTTCTGCAGCACTGTACAAATATCCAGTTGGATTATTTGGGTTACAAATTACAATAGCCCTCGTTTTTGCTGTTATTACTTTTTCAAAATCTTCAATGGGTGGTAAAGCAAATCCAGTTTCAATTGATGATGTGATCGGCTTTACTATTACACCTGCTTCTACAGCAAAGCCATTATAGTTGGCGTAAAAAGGTTCAGGAATAATCACTTCATCTCCTGCATCCATACAGGCCATAAAACCAAAGATGATGGCCTCGCTTCCCCCTGTTGTAATAATTATTTGTTCGGATGTAACCCCAATGCCCACTTTTTTATAATAGTGCACCAGTTTTTTACGATAGCTCTCATTACCTGCACTATGGCTATATTCTAATATTTTAAAATCACTATTGCGTACTGCATCTAAAATCTGCTTAGGTGTTTCAATATCGGGTTGTCCAATATTTAAATGATATACTTTAGTACCTCTTTTTTTTGCTGCTTCAGCATAGGGTACCAATTTTCTGATGGGGGAAGCCGGCATTTGTATGGCGCGGTTACTTACTTTTAACATCTTGCAAAATTAGCTGAATGTTATTGAAATTGGTTGCAGATTGGTTGAAAATTATTGCAGACTTTCAACTAAACAATATCAGGCCATTATAAACTACTTTTGCCGCATGCAACTCTTTACAACCACTAGCCGCATCATTATTACATGCAGCAACCGCCTTTCTCCCTTTTTACAAATGGAGATAGCCGCTTTGGGCTTTACACCAGAACGTATTTTTAAAACAGGCGTAGAGCTTAAAGGAACTTTACTTGATTGTATAAAGCTTAATTTAAATGTACGCTGCGCCAGTCAGGTATTATTTTCATTACAAGAATTTAAGGCCGATAATGCAGACGAACTCTATAAAACACTGATTGATTTTTCCTGGGAAGATATTCTACATGTAGATGGTTATTTCTCCATCAGCAGTAATGTAGACAATCCAACCATTAATAATTCTTTATTTGCCAATGTAAAAGTTAAGGATGCGATTGTTGATCGCTTTAGAAATAAAACTGGCGAGCGACCTAACTCGGGCCCCGAGTTAGATAAAACAGTTATTCATTTGTATTGGAAAGAATCACTAGCCGAAATTTTTATTGATACCTCGGGGGAGACTTTATCTAAACATGGGTACAGAAAAATTCCAGGAAAAGCTCCAATGCTGGAGTCCTTGGCTGCAGCTACTTTGCTGGCATCTGGATGGGATCGAAAGTCTATATTTATAAATCCTATGTGTGGCTCTGGTACAGTAGCTATTGAAGCTGTTTTATTAGCAACAAATCGAAAGCCTGGGTTACTGCGTTTTAATTATGCTTTTATGCATTTAGCTGGATATAAAACAGCTATGTACGAGGATGAATTTAATAAGCTAGAAGCGCAGGTGATTGATGTGTGCGGACTTCAAGTTATTGCAACAGATATTAGTGCCGATGCTATACATATTTCAAAAATAAACGCGGGTATTGCAGGCGTGGAGGAGTTGATTGAATTTGAGGTTTGTGATTTTGAAGAAACAACTATTCCTGAAGGTGAAAATGGCGTTATCTATTTTAATCCGGAATATGGCGATCGATTGGGCGTGGAGGCGGAATTGGAAATTACATATGGCCGCATCGGTGATTTTTTAAAGAAGAAATGTAAAGGGTACTTTGGGTATATTTTTACTGGCAATTTAGAACTTGCAAAAAAAATTGGATTAAAACCAAAGCGCCGGATTGAATTTTATACTAGTAAAATAGATTGTCGTTTACTAGAGTATGAATTGTATAGCGGAACTAAACGAACAGATAGATAATAGAAGTAATCATTAAGCTATAAGTTGCAAAGGGGTAATATTATAAATGTAAGAGGGGTTTCTAAATAGTAAGATTATTTTGAATTTATAGGCATCTTCCTCATCGATTTTTCTTATATTTTATTACGAATGTACACCAACTTAATTCCCGTTTTATCAGTTTCTCGTTTATCAATTTCAAATTGAGGAAGTGATTTTATTAAGGGCGTTAGTTTTTGAAAACCATAATTTCTTGAATCAAAATTGGGTTGTTTCTTTAAAATAAGATTTCCAACATCTCCTAAAAATGCCCAACCATTTTCATCTGCTAGATCATTAATAGTATGTGCAATTAATTTTAATGTTTCTTTATTAAGCTTGTCAAAAGAAGCCTTGGGTAAAGGTTTGTTTGTCTTTGTTTTTACAGTGGTACTTTCTTCTTCTTCAAATACAGGAATAATTTCCATGTAAATAAATTTATCACAGGCAACGATAAACGGGTTAGGTGTTTTCTTTTGCCCGATACCAAAAACTTTCATACCCGCTTCTCTTAGTCGGGTTGCTAGGCGTGTAAAATCACTGTCGCTGCTAATGATGCAAAAGCCATCTACTTTACCCGAATATAAAATATCCATGGCCTCTATAATTAACGCACTATCGCTCGAGTTTTTTCCGCTGGTATAGCTGTATTGTTGTATGGGGGTAATGGCATTTTCTAAAAGCACATTTTTCCAACCACTAACAGTTGGTTTTGTCCAATCGCCATAAATTCGCTTAAAAGTGGGCGTACCATATTTGGTAATTTCTTCCATCACCCCTTTTACATTGCTGTAAGGCACATTATCGGCATCTATTAAAACGGCCAGGCGTATATCTTTTTGTATTTCCATAAAATGAATGTTGACTACAAGGTAAATCTTTTTAAACTTATCTACCCGTTGATATATAGTTCTTCCACTTTCTTGCGTGCCCAGGGTGTTTTGCGTAAAAATTTAAGGCTGGAGTTTATGCTGGGGTTGCTTTTAAAACAGTTGACGGGAATGAGTTTGCCTAGTTCTTCCCAGCCATATATTTCCACCAAATGCGTAACAATTATTTCGAGTGTTTTGCCGTGCAAGGGATCCTTTGATGTTGACATAATTAAAATGAAGGGATAAAAAAAGGCAACATAAATTGTTGCCCAATAACATTAATAAAATAGGCATTTTTAAAAACAAAAAAATACTTTGTTGTAATGAGATGCTTTGTTCTTTAGAAGGTTAGTTTATCATAATTTTCCATCCCCATTTTCGTCTTCAAATTTTCATCAATGAAATCCAAAAATTCTTCGGTATACAAATAATGCTCCCCATGATTTACTTTATTGCCATGAATACAAACCGCTAAATCTTTCGTCATTTTTCCGCTCTCTACTGTTTCAATACAAACTGCTTCCAGTGCATTACAAAAATTGACCAACGGGTCGTTACTATCTAATTTGCCACGAAAAGCAAGCCCTCTTGTCCAGGCAAAAATAGATGCTATTGGATTGGTAGATGTTGGTCTGCCTGCCTGATACTCCCTATAGTGGCGAGTTACCGTGCCGTGAGCTGCTTCTGCTTCCATAGTACTTCCATCAGGTGTAATTAAAACAGAAGTCATTAAACCCAGTGAACCAAATCCCTGTGCAACGGTATCACTTTGTACGTCACCATCATAATTTTTACAGGCCCATACAAAATTTCCATTCCATTTTAATGCGCTAGCAACCATATCATCAATTAAACGATGCTCGTAAGTAATATCAGCATCGGTATATGCAGCTTTAAATTCATTTTGATATACTTCTTCAAAAATATCTTTAAAACGGCCATCGTATTTTTTAAGGATGGTATTTTTTGTAGATAGATATAGTGGCCATTTTTTGCTGAATGCCATATTAAAACAACTTCTTGCAAAACCATAAATACTCTCATCGGTATTGTACATGCACAAAGCAACGCCATCGCCTTTGTAATTATATACTTCAAATGTTTGGGCTTCGTCGCCGCCTTCGGGTGTAAAGGTCATCGTTAATTTTCCTTTGCCTTTTATTACTGTATCAGTAGCACGGTATTGGTCGCCAAAAGCATGGCGGCCAACAATGATGGGTGCGGTCCAGTTGGTAACCAAACGAGGTACATTCTGCATTACGATTGGCTCTCTGAAAACAGTACCATCTAAAATATTACGGATGGTTCCGTTCGGTGATTTCCACATTTGTTTCAGTTTGAATTCTTTCACACGATCTTCATCGGGTGTGATGGTGGCACATTTAATGCCCACGCCACAGGCTATGATTGCATTAGCTGCATCAATCGTAACTTGATCATTTGTTTCATCACGGTACTCCATCCCAAGATCGTAATATTGAATGGGAATATCTAAGTATGGAAGAATTAATTTGTCTTTTATAAATTTCCAAATAATCCTAGTCATTTCGTCGCCATCTAACTCTACTACTGGATTTACTACTTTTATTTTTCTCATATTTATGTTTTAATTTTTGCGAAAGTATTTAATTTTTATTTATCAATCTGAGCGTAAGAGAAAAATTTTTAAAAAAATATAGAGTCTTTTCCTGTATCAGTATAACAGTTTCTGTTATAAATTTCGTATAATCTCATCACCAAATTCACTCGTCTTCAAAAGTGTAGCATGCTCCATAAGATTATGAAAATCTATAGTTACTTTTTTACTACGTATCGTTTTACCAATAGCGTGGGTAATTAATTCTGCCGCATCTCTCCAGCCCATATATTCCAGCATCATCACACCACTCAATAAAATGGAACATGGGTTCATACTATCTGTATTTGCAAAACGCGGAGCGGTACCATGTGTTGCTTCAAAAACTGCATGTCCTGTTAAATAATTGATATTAGCCCCAGGCGCAATACCAATACCTCCAACCTGAGCCGCTAGCGCGTCGCTAATATAATCGCCATTTAAATTTAAGGTAGCAATTACCGAATAATCTTGTGGTGCTAACAAGGCTTGTTGTAAAAAGTTATCTGCAATAGCATCTTTTATAATTATTCTATGGCCAATGCTGGCCACTTTTATTTCTTCATTAGCTACCGCTTCGCCATTTGATTTCTTAGTTCTTTCCCATTGATTCCAAGTATATACTTTATCGCCAAATTCCCTTTCTGCTAGTTCGTATCCCCAGTTTTTAAAAGCACCTTCGGTAAACTTCATGATGTTTCCTTTATGCACAATAGTTACACTAGGTAAATGATGTTCAATGGCATATTCAATGGCCGACCGTATTAATCTTTCACTACCTTCTTTGCTAACCGGTTTTACACCTAAAGAAGTAGTTTCGGGGAAACGAAATGCTTTTATACCTAACTCATTAACTAAAAAATTCAATAATTTTTTTGCCTCTTCAGTCCCAGTCATAAATTCTATACCTGCATAAATATCTTCAGTATTTTCTCTAAAGATCGTCATGCTAACATTTTCGGGATGCCACATAGGTGAGGGAACACCTTCAAAATATTTTATTGGCCGCAAACAAACATACAAATCAAGATCTTGTCTTAATGCTACATTTAAAGATCGTATTCCACCTCCAACAGGAGTTGTTAATGGGCCCTTTATTGAGATTATATATTCTTTAAAAGCATACATGGTGGCCTCAGGCATCCATTCCCCCGTTTTGTCAAAAGCCTCTTGACCTGCCAATACTTTTATCCATTCAATTTTTTTTTTGCCCTGGTAGGATTTTTCAATTGCTGCATCCAAAACTCTAACTGCAGCTTGCCAAATATCTGGTCCAATACCATCTCCTTCAATAAACGGGATAGTGGGGTGGTTAGGCACTTGTAATTTTCTATTACTACCCATTGTAATTTTTTCTGGCATAACTTCAAATTTGAAGTTGCAAAGGTAGGTCCAAAGCTTAAAAATTAATCATGCAATTCAACCAACCATTATCAAAAATTGCATTAGGGTATTTTTTGTAAAAATTTATTGCTTCATGATTCCAATCAAGCACTTGCCATACTAGGCCGCTGTAATTTTTTTCTTTACATTCCTTAATCAATCTATCAAATAATAGTTTACCAATTCCATTACCTCGCATTTTTTCAGTTACTAAAAGATCTTCTAGGTAAAGTCGTTGCCCTTTCCATGTACTATAACGGATATAGTAAAGCGCAAATCCCACAACCTTTTCATTGATTTCTTTCTCTGCCTCTATTGTTCCTTTTGTAGAGGGGAGCGACGAAGTAGCAACAAAGGCCTGCCAAACTGGCTTTTCTCCAAACCCACTTTCAACAAAATGTTCAAAACTTACGGTTACAGCATCAGGTTCTTTTTCATACACAGCTAACTCTTTAATAAGCTCCATCATTTGCATGCAATTTATTTTAACTGCTTTTTTTATAACTATCTCCATTTTTATTGTTGAAATTTTCTTTTTATTTACCTCAGTGCTTGTTCTAAATCTGCGAGTATATCCTGCACATTTTCTATGCCTACACTCATACGTATGAGACTGTCTGTAATACCATATTGTTCACGCTTTTCTTTAGGCACACTAAAGTGCGTCATACTAGCAGGATGACATAATAAGGTATCACAGGTGCCTAATGAAACAGCGCGGATACACATTTGTAGCTTATCAATGAATTTTTTTGCTGCATCAAGTCCGCTCTTCATTTCAAAACTTAACATGGCGCCAGGATGTTTCATTTGTTTTGCAGCGATATCAAAATCGGGATGCGATATTAGGCCTAAATAATTCACTTTGCTTATGGCAGGATGCTGTTCTAAAAAATTGGCAACTTCCATTGCATTGTGACAATGTCGCTCCATACGTACTTCCAAAGTTTTGATACCCTGGGTTAATAAATAAGTATCAAAAGGATTGCTACTGCCACCTAATAAGTGGTGTACTTTTGTAATGTAACCACTCATGTGGGCTAGATCTTTGCTAATTAAAACGCCACCAATTGCGGTGCCATGACCGTTTAAAAATTTAGTTGTGCTGTGCACAACATAATCAACGCCATATTTAAAAGGTTGTTGTAAATAAGGCGTGGCAAAAGTATTATCAACTGCCACAATTAAGTTATTAAACTTAGCTAATCTTGTTAACTCATCTATGTCAACACATTGTATTGTAGGATTGGCAGGCGTTTCCAAGTACAACATCTTTATTTTGCTATCTAATTTTATAGCATCAGCTGCTGCATTTAAATCTCTCAAATCAATAATAATTACTTCAATTCCAAGCGGGGCTAAAACAATTTCAATCAATTGCTGTGTGCCACCATACAAAGAATAATGTGATAATATTTTATCACCAGCTTTTAAAGTGGCAATCAACATGGTACTTATCGCTGCCATGCCACTAGCATGCAAAATGGCTTTTAAAACAATTGGGTTTCCGTTTTCATCTGTAACACCAAAACCTTCGAGTGCTGCAATCTTGTCTTCCGCTTCTGTTGTGTTAGGATTTCCCCATCGGCCGTAAAGATATCCTTTTTCTTCCCCTGCAAATCTTCTCATACCTTGCTCCGCCTCATCAAATACATACGTACTGCTGGCGTAAATTGGTGTTAGGTGTGCATAACTTGGGTCTTTATCGTGTCCACCATGTATGGCAACAGAGCTAAAACCACTAAATAATTTATTTTTATTAGACATATTTTTTAATTGATAATGGTGTAATTAATAATTTATAATTTTATCTGCCATTTGCAGCTTACAATCAAAAGTAAACAAAATCATGAAGGAATTATTACAACAATACGCCGATTATAATATTTGGGCCACCAAACAATTGGTGGATAGGATAAATAAATTAAGCAATAAAGAAATTAATAGGGAATTACCCAACAGTTTTTCTTCAATATATAAAACGGTAAAACATATGTGGCTGGCAGAAGAAGTATGGTGGCAGAGATTAAAATTAGTTGAGCATCTTGTGTTGGAAAGTGAAAAGTTTACGGGAAGCTTTACGCAATTATCAATAACTATGGCAAAGCAAAGCACCTATTGGAGCGATTGGATACGGGCTTCAACCCAAATACAACTGATTCATGTTTTAGAATATAGAAATACCAAGAGAGAAACATTTAAACAGCCTATTAATGAAGTAATAATGCACCTCTTTAATCATGCAACTTATCATCGTGGGCAATTGATCACCATGTTACATCAATTGAGCGTAGATAAAATTCCTCAAACAGATTTTATTGTTTTTTCTAGACTGAAGTGAGATACAGAATAATCTTAGGGTTTTAATTATGGTCAATCATCGTCATCTTTACACCATAGCCAATCCTATATCCGCTTCGGCCTGGGGTAGGAGGCTGATATTCTACATGTAAAAAATTACGGTAAACAAGCCCAAGGCCCTTAGCGTATTTTTCTGACCCTAAATTTATTTCGCTGTAAGAATTTGGGTCTGTTAAATTACCAATAATTTCATCACGCTGTGATATGTTTAAAGTGCTGTCAAGCACAAACCTGCCTATTGTTTGCTTTATGTTTACACTGTCGTAGGTATAATCCCAACCATCTAAATATTTAACGTTAGAGTTTAACGAATAGGTATCTATATAGGTGTTTCCCTTCCAGGTATACCCATCTCTTATTGGTCCTTTTAATTTTAGATAACGCATATTATTTTCGTTAAACTCTATGGCAAAATCGCTTGGTATAGCCATAAACGTATTATCGGGAGCCCAAGAATTGGCTGCTGTTTTTCGTATATATCTTATTATTCGGTAAGCGGGCCTTCCTAGGTTATCGGTAATTAACGCGTCAATAGCATGCTTAACCTGGTATTTGATAACGGTATCTTTAGTGCCAAAATTGATGAAAATAGTAGAATCTAAATTATAGGAAATGTATTTGCCCAACAGCAAAGGAGAATATTCAATTACGCTAGTTATTTTTAAGCTATCTGTGTTTTTTTTACAGGCATTAAAAATTACAACAGTAAGAGTAATTGTTAATAGAATTACTTTTCTCATAAATTTATATAAACAAATATAGAAATAATTATATAGTAAAAGGCTGCTCAGCTCGCTGAATAATTCCCCCGCCAATTACATCAGTCCCTTCATAGAATACAGCACTCTGGCCAGGAGCAACTCCTTTCACATCTTCATAAAAACGCACATTTATGCCATTTTCGTATGCAAAGAGATTACTTAATGCTCCTTTATCTTTATATCTAATTTTAGTTACAACTTCTATTCCTTCTGTATGGCTTTCGTATTTTAGCCAATTAAGTTTGGTAACTTGCATTTCATTTTGCTTAAGATCATGCTCTTCACCAAGTATCACTGTATTTGTTTCGGGTACTATTTTAGTAACAAAAACAGGTTTACCCAATGCTATATCTAGGCCTTTTCTTTGTCCTATTGTATAAAATGGATATCCTTTATGTTTGCCTAAAATTTCGCCATTTTTATCAATAAAATTACCGCCATTAACGCGTTTCTCAAGTCCAGGTACTTTTCGTTTTAAAAATCCGCGGTAATCGTTATCAGGGACAAAACAAATTTCGTAGCTCTCATTTTTTTTTGCTAGTTCGGGATAGCCAAAATCATGCGCCATCTGGCGAATATCTTTTTTATGATAAGTTCCCAATGGTAAAATCGTACGGCTCAGTAGGTCCTGCTGTAATCCCCACAGGGCATAGCTTTGATCTTTGGTATCGTCAATGCCTTTTCGTATAAAATATCTACCATTTGTGTGTTGGTGCACTTGAGCATAATGACCTGTTGAAATAAAATCACAATTCAATGCATCAGCCCTTTTCATTAATGCGCGCCACTTAATATGAGTGTTGCACATAACACAGGGATTAGGTGTACGGCCAGCAATATATTCATCCACAAAATTTTCTATTACAAAATCCCCAAACTCTTCTCTAATATCTAAAATAAAATGTGGAAATCCATGTTGAACAGCTGCTTGCCGTGCATCATTAAAACTATCTAGGTTACAGCACCCAGTTTCTTTTTTGCCGGTAGTACCCACACTGTTGGCATAATCCCAAGTTTTCATAGTAATGCCTATTACTTCATAACCTTGCTTATGAAGCATTAAAGCGGCTACCGTGCTGTCAATGCCGCCACTCATGGCCATTAAAACTTTTCCTTTAGTACCCATATTTTCTTCTCTGGGGCAAAGATACAAATATCAGTATAGTGATTGTATTTTGGAGCTTATGGTATTGGGAAATTCTTATATAATGATCATATTGCTTGTAAAATATCATAGTTATACAAATACTCTTGATAACTTTTAACTTTTAACTTATTTTGCATCCATGCAGCAATATCTCGATTTAGTTAAACACATTATGAATACCGGAACAGATAAAAATGATCGAACCGGCACCGGCACTAAAAGCGTTTTTGGTTATCAAATGCGGTTTGATTTAAAGGATGGATTTCCACTGGTAACCACAAAAAAATGTCACTTAAAAAGTATCATTTACGAATTGCTCTGGTTTTTGCAAGGAGATACCAATATCAATTATTTAAAAGAACATAACGTAAAAATATGGGATGAATGGGCGGATGAAAATGGCGATTTAGGTCCGGTATATGGCAAGCAATGGCGCAGCTGGGCCGCTGCCGACGGTGTAGAAATTGATCAAGTAAAGGAACTTATAGATCAGTTAAAAACAAATCCAGATAGCAGACGGATGATCATTAGCGCTTGGAATGTAGCGGAGTTACCTAAAATGAAGTTGATGCCTTGCCATTGTTTATTTCAGTTTTATACATTACCCCCAACCCTTCTACAAAAGGCAAAGGGAATTAAAGGCAGCCTCTCTTGTCAATTATACCAGCGATCGGCGGATGTTTTTTTGGGCGTACCTTTCAACATTGCTTCTTATGCTTTATTAACCATGATGATTGCACAGGTTTGTGATTTAGAATTAGGCGATTTTGTTCATTCTTTTGGTGATGTGCATCTATATAATAATCATTTTGAGCAAGCAAATTTGCAATTAGCTAGAACACCTTTTCCATTGCCACAAATGAAAATAAATACAGCGGTAAAAGATATTTTTGATTTTAAGTTTGAGGATTTTGAGTTGCTGAATTATGAATCGCACCCTGCAATTAAAGCTCTAGTGGCCATATAAATATAAATCATGATTATAAGTTTAGTAGTTGCGGTTTCTAACAACAATGCCATTGGTAAAAACAACCAGTTACTCTGGCATTTACCCAACGATTTAAAGTTTTTTAAAAATACAACATGGGGTATGCCTGTTATTATGGGACGCAAAACATTTGAGGCAGTTAACAAGCCATTACCTGGCAGAATAAATATTGTTATTTCAAGGCAATCCAGCTGGCATGCAGACGGTGTTATTGTGGCAACAAATTTAAGCGACGCTTTAAAAAAAGCAGTCGATACTAATTGCAAAAAAACATTTATAATTGGAGGAGGGGAAATTTATAGTCAGGCAATGAACATGGCCCACGAAATATATTTAACCCGGGTAGATGCTACTATAGAAGGCGATACTTTTTTTTCGGAATTAGATGAACATAAATGGCAATTAACATCAAATCATAATTTCATAGCCGATGAAAAACATGTCTATGCTTATTCATTTCAAATCTGGAAAATTAAACCTTAAAGTTGTAAATCAATTTTGTATTCTAAATTTCAGTTAACAAAAAAATTCTTACACTATTACCTTGCTTCTTCTAATGGTAAAGGCCATGGTATTCATTCTCCTTTTGTATTTGATTTTATTAAAAATGTATTAAACGATAGTAAAACATATTCTTGTTACAAGCCTATAGAGCAAAAAAGAAAAGATTTACTACGCAATTTTACTATTATTGAAGTGGAAGATTTTGGAGCAGGGTCGGCTGTTATTAAAACTAATAAAAGAGTTATTGCCAATATGGCCACTACTTCTTTAAAGCCGAAAAAATATGCACAGTTATTATGTAGGATGGTAAATTATTACAGTCCCAAAACAATTGTGGAATTGGGTACTTCTTTTGGTATAACTAGCACATATCTTGCTTCTGCACTTTCACCATCTACCGTATTTACTTGCGAAGGATCAGATGCAATTGCTGCAGTTGCAAAACAAAATTTTGATGATTTAAAATTTAAGAATATACATATAACAATCGGCGATTTTAATAAAACATTATCTCCTCTTTTAACAAGATTAAAAACGGTAAATTTTGCTTTTGTTGATGGCAATCATCTTAAAAAACCGACAATAACCTATTTTACTGAACTGCTAAAATATTCAAATGTAAATACTATATTAATATTTGATGATATACATTGGAGTATAGAAATGGAGGAGGCTTGGGCAGTAATTAAACAACACCCGACTGTAACTTTAACGCTTGATCTATTTTTTTTAGGTATTGTATTTTTTAATACTGATTTTAATCATAAACAACATTTTACTATCCGATTTTAATTTTTCTTACATTTGCAGCAATTAATTTACTATGATAATTGGCGTTTTAAAAGAACCAACTCCCGAAACAAGGGTATCCTTATTACCTGAACACATTGCAATCCTTAAACAATGGAATGTAGAAGTTTTTGTAGAAAATAATGCAGGTGTTACTGCTTTTGCAAATAATGAAAAATATATAGATGCTGGAGCAGCTATAAAATCACGAAATGAAGTACTTGAAAATAGTGATATAATCCTAAGTATTAATGCCTTGAGTGTTTCTGATACTGGATATAAAGTATCTATTATTTTGTTGGGGGTTTATCAACCTTTATTTAACGTAGACCTCATGAAAGATTTAGCTACAAAGGGCTTAACAGTTTTTAGTATGGATATGCTACCCCGAACTACCCGTGCACAAAGCATGGATATTTTAAGTAGTCAAGCCAATATAGCTGGTTATAAAGCGGTGTTAACAGCAGCAAATTTATTTCCTAAATATTTTCCTATGCTTATGACGGCTGCAGGGAGTGTTGCGCCAGCTAAACTTTTAATATTGGGTGCAGGTGTTGCAGGCTTGCAGGCCATTGCCACGGGCAAAAGATTGGGAGCCGTAGTTGAAGTGTTTGATACCCGGCCTGCAGTAAAGGAAGAAGTGATGAGCCTTGGCGCAAAATTTATAGAAGTAGATGGTGCTGCTGATGCTAGTAAAGCAGGTGGATATGCAGTTGAACAAACAGAAGATTTTATGCAACGCCAAAAAGCAAAAATTGCAGAAAGTGTAGCTAAGGCAGATATTATTATTACTACTGCTCAGATACCTGGTAAAAAAGCACCTATATTAATTACCATCCAAATGATTGAAGCGATGAAGAACGGGTCTGTTGTAATTGATCTTGCTGCTGCAACAGGAGGTAACACTGAATTAACTAAAAATAACGAAACGGTAATTTATAAAGGGGTAAGCATTGTAGGTAATTCTGCATTGGCTTCCACTATGCCTAGTGATGCGAGCAAATTTTATGGAAAAAATATTTTAAATTTTTTGCAGCTGATGATTAGTAAAGAAGGGGTATTTAATTTAAATTTTGAGGACGACCTAGTGAAAGGTACCTGTGTGGTACATAACGGCGTTCCCATGTAGGATTATGTCTTTTGACTTGTTCAAAACAAGAGCACGAAAAAAGGGTGTTCCAAGAATTTTAAAATCTTTATCAATGGAAAATATATTAAATTTTATTTCAGTAAATCAACAGATTATTTACATAGTTATTCTCATGGTTTTTGTTGGTATTGAAGTGATAGGCAGGGTGCCCAGTGTGTTGCATACGCCTTTAATGAGTGGCGCAAATGCTATTCATGGCGTGGTAGTAATTGGTGCTATTATTATTATGGGTAGGGCCGAAGCGGATAATTATCTAGCATTGGTACTTGGTTTTTTAGCAGTTGTTTTGGGCACTTTAAATGTAGTTGGCGGATTTGTAGTAACCGATAGAATGCTGGAGATGTTTAAGAAAAAAAAATAACATGATTTACACGAATTATACAAATTGATTTTTCGGAAAATAAAAAATATATAATGGGATTTAACTTGCTTACGATATGTTATTTAATTGGGTCTATAACCTTCATTTTAGGACTTAAAATGTTATCCAACCCGGCAACAGCCCGCAAGGGTAATTTAATTGCAGCCACAGGTATGGTTATTGCTATTGCTGGTACCATTTTTTTATATGAACAAGGTGGCAAAAAATTACATAATTACACTTGGATATTTTTAGGTCTAGCCATTGGTACACTCATAGGAACATTGGCGGCAAAAAAAGTAAAGATGACGGCTATGCCAGAAATGGTGAGCTTGTTTAATGGTATGGGTGGCGCTTGTGCTGCATTAATTTCTTTGGTTGAGTTTAATCACATTAGTAAAAGTCTAGAACCACAGACCTTAGATATAAGCGCTATTCAGCCAACGGTTTTAATTATTGTTTTAGGGCTAATTATTGGCTCTGTATCTTTTGCCGGAAGTATGATTGCCTGGGGAAAATTGAATGGCAAGTTGAAAGATTTTAGTTTTACCGGTCAAAATATTCTTAACCTTTTAATATTGGCTGTTGCTTTATCTGCAGGCGCTTATCTTGTATACAATCCCGCACAACATTTTTTACTATATAGTATTTTAATATTAGCATTAGTATATGGGGTGCTCTTTGTAATGCCCATTGGCGGTGCAGATATGCCGGTAGTAATTTCGTTATTAAACTCTTTTACTGGTGTGGCAGCAGCTTGTGGCGGATTTTTATACGATAATAAGGTAATGCTTACCGGGGGTATTTTAGTTGGCGCAGCAGGTACTTTGCTTACTATTTTAATGTGTAAAGCAATGAATCGTTCTTTACAAAATGTTTTAATTGGTTCTTTTGGCGGCAATAAAACCGGGGCTGTGTTAACGAATGGAAAAGATCAAGGATCGTATAAAGAAATAAGTTTAGCCGATGCAGCCATGGTCATGAGTTATGCAAAAAAGGTTATGGTTGTTCCCGGTTATGGGTTGGCGGTGGCACAAGCACAGCATGTTTGTCATGAGCTTGAAAAAATACTTTTAGACAAAGGTGTAGAAGTAAAATATGCTATTCATCCTGTAGCGGGCCGTATGCCTGGACATATGAATGTATTGCTTGCCGAAGCTGATGTGAGCTACGATAATTTATTAGAGATGGAACAAGCTAATGATGAATTTAAAACCTGTGATGTAGTGCTGATACTAGGCGCTAATGATGTGGTAAACCCTGCAGCAAAAAATGATCCTACTTCTCCTATATATGGTATGCCTATTTTAGAAGTAGAGCAGGCCAAAACCGTCATTGTAAATAAACGTAGTATGAAACCCGGGTATGCCGGCATCGAAAATGATCTCTTTTTTCAACCTAAGACAAGTATGTTGTTTGGAGATGCAAAAAAAGTATTGCAGGATTTATGTGCAGAGGTTAAAATTGTATAATAGTACAATAGTATAACCACTTTGTGCACCTCTTGCATTATAATAAAAATAAGGAAAGGTGTCGAACATTGTTTTTATATTTATCGCATAATTAATTGTACTGATTTAAATTTTTTGAATTGAATCTACCCGAATCTTTAATACAATCTTTACAGAATATAAATGGCTTTAACGAAGATGCATTTAAAGCAGTGCATCAATCAGGCGGACAAATAACATCGATTAGACTTAATCCACAAAAAATATTTAATCAGCAATCTTCAAACACCAACATAAAAATTCCATGGAATGATTATGGATATTATTTAAAAGAACGTCCTTCTTTTACTTTAGATCCGCTTTTTCATGCAGGGGCTTATTATGTGCAGGAAGCAAGCTCTATGTTTTTGGAAGAAACACTAAAACAAACGGTTAATTTATTAAAGCCACTAAAAGTATTAGACCTTTGTGCTGCGCCCGGCGGAAAATCTACCCTAATTCAATCTATTATTTCTAAAGAAAGTTTCTTAATAAGTAATGAGGTAATTAAAACACGGGTAAGTATTTTATCAGAAAATATTACAAAATGGGGAGCAGCTAATGTTATTGTAACAAATAATGACCCTAAAGATTTTAAAAGGTTACAAAATTATTTTGATGTTATTTTAGTGGATGCGCCCTGCAGTGGTAGCGGGTTGTTTCGTAAAGATTCAAATGCTATTACAGAATGGAGCGAAAATAATGTAGCACTTTGCGCACAAAGGCAACAGCGAATTTTAGCGGATATCATGTCCTCACTTAAAGAGGGCGGCATTTTAATTTATTCTACTTGTTCTTATTCCCAGCAGGAAGATGAGGCTATCGCAGATTGGTTGGTTGAAGAGTTCGCAGTTTCTAGTTTACAGTTGAAAATTGATCGAGAGTGGGGCATTTTGGAAACAGTTTCAGACAAAAAAAAAGCATATGGATATCGTTTTTATCCTGATAGAGTTAAAGGCGAAGGTTTTTTTATTGCAGCATTTAAAAAAGGATATTCCAGCACAGAAGTAATTAACAACCTAAAAAATATAAAACTAAAAGCCAAAAAGATAACTAAAAATTTTACAACTAAAGAATTAGAGATACTAAAACCTTATCTGATTAATGCAGATTATTTTTTCTTTATCAAAAAAAATAATGATGTGATAGCCATACCTATTTATCTTGAAAATGACCTTGCATTAATTCAATCGGCCTTGTACATAAAGAAGGCGGGGGTTATGTTAGGCGAAATTATCCGTAATGAATTAATACCAGCTCATCACTTGGCTATTAGCAATATTATTAATTCGGCTATTCTAAAATACGAAGTAGATAAACAAACAGCATTGCAATACCTGCGTAAAGCGGATATTAAAATAGAATCTGACAATAAGGGCTGGGTAATACTTACACACCAACAATTGCCAATAGGGTGGATAAAAATTTTACCAAACAGGATAAATAATTATTATCCAAAAGACTGGCGTATTCTTAATAAATGAATCAAGCACTCAACCAACAAAATTTCGTTTCTTTGTAACGAAATTTTATCTATTATGAAAAAAATACTTTTTCTCTTTTTATTTGTTCCGTTGATTGCAAGTGCCCAACCGAAAATATTAATGTCAGTCGGGGTATCACCAAATCTGTATATTAACCATAAGGTTGCCCCAAAAGAAAATTATTATAGTATTGGCAGAATTTATAATATCAGTCCAAAAGATATAACCCCTTTCAACAATCTGAAGCTAGAAAATGGATTAAGTTTAGGCCAACAAATAAAAATCCCTCTAAACAGTACTAATTTTTTTCAAAGTGGGAATGCCGCGGCCGATGAAACCTTTGTTCCTGTTTATTATGAGGTAAAAGAAAAAGAAGGATTATTTAGGGTCGCGGTAAACCATAATGACCTATCATTGGAAACATTAAAACATTGGAATAATTTAAAAGTAGATGTTGTAAAAAAAGGAACTAAATTAATTGTGGGCTATCTTAAAGTTAAAAAAGAACTTTCTGCATTAGCTAAAAATGGTGTAGGTAATTTCATTTATACAACCCTTATAGTTAATATTAAGCTTGAAGAAAACAATATTACTGAACTAAATAAAAAAACAATTGTTGCAGCAGAAATTGGAACTAAAAAATCTGATAGTTCAAAAAAAGTAATAGAAAATACTAAGTTGATTGAATTGGTACCGAAAAAAACGGATACAAAAGAATTTATAAAATCTGAGCCTGAAAAAATGGCTGGAGTATTTAAAAATAATTACGAATCTCAAACTGTAAATAATTCATTAGTAGAGGCAAACGGTACTGCAGGCATTTTTAAAAGCACCAGTGGCTGGGCAGATAAAAAATATTATTGCCTTTTCAACAATACTTCACCAGGTACCATTATTAAAATTACCAACACAGGGAATGGAAAATTTATTTTTGCAAAAGTGCTTGACCTGATGCCTGATATAAAACAAAACGAGGGATTGTTATTAATTATAAGCAATGCTGCTGCTGAGGAACTTGATGTTAATTCTAGTAATTTTAGTTGTTCAATTAATTATTCTAAGTAAGTCATTTTTAAAATCGCCATCCTCTTAAAAAATCTTGAATATTCATTTTTGTTTTGCCTTCTAATTGTAATTCAAGTATAGCTATATAGCCATTAATACAGGCGAATTGTAAAAATGTTTTGTTGTCGGTTTCAAAGTCGCCAGGTTGAACAGTAGGCGCGATAGTTATCTTTTTTACAACAAATATTTTTAACTTTTTATCATTCAACAAAGTGTATGCAGCAGGGTAAGGAGCTAGTCCTCTAATTAAATCATATACCATATCCACCGATTTATTCCAATCTATTTTACATGTTTCAGTAAATATTTTTGGAGCATGTTTTAAAGTTGAAGGATTAAAGTTTAAACTTGAAAATTGTGGCGTTTCTTTTATACTGCCATCAGCTAAGCCTTTTACAGTTTTTGTCAATAGTTGAGAGCCAATCTCTTTCATTTTATGGTGTACATCACCAGCGTTATCGTTTTCTAAAATCGAAAAACTTTCTTGTAATAATATATCACCTGTATCAATTTCTTGAGTTAGTTTAAATGTAGTAACCCCGGTTTCTTTTTCGCCGTTAATAACCGCCCAGTTAATAGGAGCTGAACCTCGGTATTGGGGCAACAAGCTGCCATGAAGGTTTACAGACCCCATTGGAGCCATAGACCAAACAACTTCCGGCAGCATTCTAAATGCTACCACAACCTGTAAATCTGCTTTTAGCAATTTTAATTTGGTTATAAATTCAGGATTTTTTAATTTATCGGGTTGTAAAATGTGTAAGCAATTTTCAACTGCATATTTTTTTACTGCACTCTGTTGTAATTTCAGACCACGGCCTGCTGGTTTATCAGGTGCTGTAATTACACCCACAATTTTACATCCTGCTTTTACCAATGCATCAAGTGCTGCAACAGCAAAATCGGGAGTACCCATAAAAACGATTCGTAAATCTTGATATCTATTAACAGAATTTGTTATCATTATTTGTTATTCAAAATCATTGTATAATAAATATTTTTTTCTAATTTTTCTAAATTTTATCAGTTCTGGTTCCCAGCTTATTTTTATTTCTGCTTCTGTAGAGCCTTGCTTTATTTGTTGCATCAATATATTATTACCAGCAAGCTTGTTTATAAAATTATTTTTTAAAAAGAAAGTATCCTTGCCCGGAAATAATTGATAAGCTTTTATAAGATGCTGCAGCTGTATTTTTTTATCAAGGGTTTCCAATACCTCTTCATTGCTGCTACTTAGGTTCCAACCATAACATATTTGGTTAAAACATTTGCTATTTTTAGCGCCTTCATTTGGCTTTGGGGTAAAGCTATATAAAGTATTTGGTAAAGAAGGGTGTCCAAATTTTTGAAATGGCTTATCAGTACCCCTGCCTTCGCTCATTACAGTGCCCTCAAAAAAACAAGTAGATGGGTAAAGGTAAATACTCTGCATTTCTTTTAAATTAGGGGAGGGGTTAATAGGCAAAATATACTTGCTATTGTGATCGTAATTTTCGCATTTAATAACCTGCACATAAAATGGAGTATCAATAGTTGGTTTAGTAGTCATATTATATGAATTAATTACATTGGCTTCATGCGATAACCAGCCTTCGCCTGTTAGCATTAAAGCATACTCGCCAATCGTCATGCCGTAAACTATGGGTATGGGCTGCATACCTACAAAGCTTTTAAAATTCATATCTAAAACTGGGCCATCTACATAAAATCCATTGGGATTAGGTCGGTCAAGTATCAAAAGTGGCTTATGGTTTTCAATTGCAGCTTCTACATAATACTGCAGCGAGGAAATAAAAGTATAAAATCGTACACCCACATCCTGTATATCAAAAATTAAAATATCTACATCTTTTAAATCATCTGTAGTAGGTTTTTTATGGGTACCATATAAACTAATAATGGGTAATCCTGTTTTTTTATCTTTTGAATCATTTACTTTTTCGCCAGCATCTGCATCCCCCCTAAAGCCATGTTCAGGCCCAAAAATTTTAACAACATTAATACCACTACTAATTAGAGTGTCTACCAAATGCGTATTTTTTACCATGCTTGTTTGATTAGCAAAAACAGCTACAGCTTTACTTTTAAGCAAGGGAAGGTACTTATGCATGCGTTCGGCTCCAGTAACAATATAGCCATTGTTAGCAGGCTGCGCAAATGCCCAGCAAAAATTAAAAAATAAGACTATACAACAGTATATAAATTTCTTCATACTGCTAATTTCCCAAAAACTTTTCATTTGGAGACATTTATATGGTAATTTGTACCCGTTTTTAACAAGTACAAACTTTTTTATTCAATAAAATTATTAAAAGACTAGCCAATAAACTAATATAAATATATTGCTGATGAACTAATCATTGGTAACTAATAAAAATAAAATAAAATTATGAAACAGGTTAAAGAAGGCGATGTAGTAAAAGTGCATTACACTGGTAAGTTAGTTAATGGCGAACAATTTGATTCTTCTATTGGCAGAGAGCCCTTGGAGTTTACTGTTGGCGCTGGACAAATGATTAAGGGATTTGATGCGGCCATGCCGGGTATGAATTTAGGCCAAAAGAAAACAATCAATATAGCTCCAGAAGATGCTTATGGTTTAAGAAGCGAAGAAGCACTTATTGAATTTTCTAAAGAAAATGTACCTGCAGACATGTTGCTTGAGCTAGGGATGACACTTACTTTAAGTAATCAAGCAGGACAGCCAGTTCCCGTAATTGTTGTTGAAGTTAAAGAAGAAATAATTATACTAGATGCCAATCATTTTTTAGCAGGCAAGGAATTAATTTTTGATATTGAGTTGGTAGAAATAGCTGAATAAATTAAAAAATGAAAAAGTAAAACGACACTTTGCGAAAGTGAACTGCCTTTTGTATACAAACTACTATAAATGACTCAATAAAATTCTCCTAAAATTATTTACTCATTTCTCCCAGCTTTCTCTAGTGTTTTTGGGGAGCATTTTATTTCTTATTTTTACCGTATGATACAAATTAGTTCCGATAACATTGCTAAGCGTTTTATGTGTTATGTAGGTATTGATACACAAAGCGATCCTACTAGTATATCACATCCCACAACAAAAAAACAAAAAGATCTTAGCAAATTATTGTTGCAAGAGTTGCAAGAAATGGGAATTGAAGACGCTACCACCGATGAATTTGGATATGTATATGCCACCATTCCCGCTAACAGTGATAAAAAAAATATTCCTGTTATTTGCTTTTGCGCACATGTAGATACTGCGCCAGATTGCAGCGGAACTAATGTAAAGCCTATACTTCATCGTGAGTATAATGGAAATGATATTGTGTTGCCAGATGATGAAACGCAGATTATTAGCTTAAGCAATTCACCCTATTTAAAAAATCATATTAATAAGGATATTATCACAGCAAGCGGCTTAACTCTATTGGGTGCAGATGACAAAAGCGGCGTGGCAGCCATTATGGAAGCTGCATTATTTTTTATTAAACACCCTACTATTAAGCATGGCGATATAAAAATTTTATTTACGCCTGACGAAGAAGTTGGGCAGGGTTCGGCTAAGGTAGATATGAAAAAACTTGGCGCTCAGTTTGGCTATACATTGGATGGTGGCGAAGCAGGTAGTCTGGAAGACGAAACTTTTAGTGCTGATGCCGCAATAATTACCATACATGGCGTAGTTGTTCATCCAGGATATGCAAAAAATAAATTGGTTAATGCATTAAAAGTGGCAGGGGCAGTATTGGAGGCGTTGCCAAAAAATGAATGGAGCCCCGAAACTACCGAAAAGAGAGAAGGATTTGTACATCCAACTGCTGTAAATGGCATTACCGAAAAGGCAACAATACAATTAATTGTTAGAGATTTTACATTACAAGGCTTACAAAATCATCATGATCGACTTAAAAAAATTGCTGAAGAAACGGTAGCGAAATTTCCGGGCGCAGTAATGGAATATTTTGCACAGGAGCAGTATCGAAATATGAAAGAAGTGTTGGATACATGCACTGAGGTGGTAACTTATGCAGGCGAAGCTATAGAACGTGCGGGGTTAATTATAAAAAAAGAAAGCATTCGCGGAGGTACTGATGGTAGCCGGTTTAGCTATATAGGCATGCCATGCCCCAATATTTTTACTGGCATGCAAAACATACATAGTAAACTAGAATGGATTGGTGCAAAAGATATGGCCATGGCTGCAGAAACCATTGTGCATGTTGCAATGATTTGGGAGGAAAGAAGTTGATCTGTAGAAGAATAATTACTAAGTGTATCTCCCTCTAATTGATAATTATTACTTGTAGTAGTTATCAAAATTTATGTAAGTATTTTGTCTGCCATGCTAAAAAAGACTCAAGTTGCTGAAGGTTATTTTTTAACCATTCTTTATATACATCTTCATTAACTTGTGTTATATAATAACAAAAAGCTTCGGTAAGGTTATTTGAAGCAATGGTATAAAAGTAGTCCACGTAAAAGCTCCACCAAAAATCTTTTTTTTCTTTTTTAATTGCCCCTAAAATTTCAAAAAAAGAATTTGTATTTTCTGAAAATAATTGAGCCGCAGATTTAGTTTTATTTGATTCATTGGCTTTTGAAGATTCTAAAAGTGCTAGCATAAGTTCGGCTGTATAAAACTCATCATTCTCTTTTTTAGTAGGCATAGCTAATGAGATTTTTTCATTACTTTTTTTCAGCGCTGCTTCTAATGTTTTTACTGCCGAAGCGGTTCTTTTGCTATTGGGTTCAAGCAGTAAAAAATTATACAAAGCTAAAATGCCTTTTACACGATTTCCTTGAGTCCTCATAGAAAGTGCAAGTAAAAAATGGCTGCTCGCATGCGATGGGTTTAGCGTTAAAGCTTTCTCTAGAGAGCCATCAGCAGTTTTATAATCTTTTAAACTAAATGATGTAAGTGCCAGATTATAGTAAAGCAAATAGTTTTTTGTAAACTTTTTCAAGCCTTGCTCGTAAGTTTTTATAGCTTCTAACTGCTTTCCTAAGTTGTCTAATGCCGCGCCTTTTAAAATATAAGCCTGGTCCATATAATCTACATTAGCAGCAATTACATTATCGCTATATTTAATTGCATTTTTATAATCTTTTATTGTTAGGTAGGTAGATGCAATTTCATAGTTTGCCTGTGTAGATATATTATTAACTAGCAGTGCTTTTTTATATAAATCTATAGCACCTATATAATTTCCTTTATCGTGCAGTTTTATTCCCTCACTTATAAGGCCATTAATTATTCTTTGCTGGCCTAATAAGCCGGTGTACGTTGATATGAGTATCAAAAAAAAAGCGGTAATTTTTTTTATCATCATAAAATTTATATTATTTTGATTCAGAAATTTTATCTTCTATTAGTTTTCTATATTTATTTTTAAGTTTAAAATTATTTTTCAAATCATCACAGTAGATCAAAAGCGTTATAGAAGCATTGCGCTCAACTTTTAACGGATAAATAGATTCAGATTTATTTTCCAAACTATACTTAGCCATAGCTGCAATATATAAACTTAGCAAATTCTTGTCAGTGCCTAAATCTTGTAGGAGTCCTTCCATATAAAAATTATAATTTTTGGCGCCTGTCATCCATTTGGATAAAAATTGTAAAACGCCTGCCCTTTTTTTATCAAACTCAATAAATGGTGTAGATAGTAAAAAAGTTGCAGCAGACAAGGCCATCGGTTCAGTACCTTTAAAATCGGCTGGGTTCTCTAATTTAATATCCTGGTAAGGAAAAACAATTTGAGATAATGAAACAATACTTGTACCAACAAGTATTAGCATGAGTAAAAATTTATTCATTTCAATTAAAAATATTTTATTAGACGGTAAATTTAAGCAATTAATAATCTATATTAGTTTAGCAAACTTGTAAGCTACGTGTTTAGGTTATATTAATTTAAGGCCTATTATACAATGTAATAAAAATTAGAATATGGATAAAGAGTATGCATAGCAGTTCGTATTATAACTTTCTGACAGTACTTAATTATTAAAATAATAAAGCAACTTAACTTAACCTTGCCCAAAATTATCTATAATCCATAAAAAATATGCTGTACCTTTATACAAATTTAAAACTATGGAAATATTAAAAGAATTCTGGTGGGCCATAATACTAGTTTTGGCCTTTTTGGGCTGTTTTGTAACTATTAACCAGGGGTTTATTGGCGTGGTAACTATGTTTGGTAAGTATAGGCGCATTCTTAGGCCAGGACTTAATTTTAAAATTCCTTTTTTGGAGCAAATATTTAAAAAAGTAAGTATTCAAAATCGCTCAGTAGAATTAGAGTTTCAAGCTGTAACGGTTGATCAAGCCAATGTATATTTCAAATCGATGCTACTGTATTCGGTACAAAACGAACAGGAAGAAACGATTCAAAAAGTTGCGTTTAAATTTATCAGTGAGAAGGATTTGATGCAAGCCCTAATACGAACTGTGGAAGGAAGTATTCGTGCTTTTGTATCTACAAAAAGACAGGCAGAAGTATTAAATGTACGAAGGGATATTGTTGAAAATGTAAAAGAACAAGTTGACGTAGCCTTGGAAGGATGGGGCTATCACCTTCAGGATTTACAGATTAACGATATTACTTTTGACGAAGCTATCATTACGAGTATGAGTAAAGTAGTGGCATCTAATAATTTAAAAGCGGCAGCAGAAAATGAAGGACAAGCGTTGTTAATTACAAAAACAAAAGCGGCAGAAGCCGAAGGTAATGCTATTAAAATTGCTGCTGAAGCAGAAAGACTTGCAGCTCAATTGCGTGGACAGGGTGTGGCATTATTTCGCGAAGAAGTGGCTAAAGGGATGAGTCAGGCAGCATCCGAAATGAAACAGGCTAACCTAGATACCAATGTAATTTTATTTAGCATGTGGGTCGAGGCTATTAAAAACTTTGCTGAATATGGTAAGGGTAATGTTATATTTTTGGATGGGGGAAGTGATGGTATGGAAAAAACCATGAAACAGATTATGGCCATGCAACAGATGGGATCAAAAAAATAAAAAAATGACTGTATACATATTATGAAGAATTTTTGAGAAAATTAAGGCGTTGGTTTATGGCACTTATATTTTAAACGTGCAGGAAGAAAATGGATTAACGAAAAGAGTAAAAGTGATTATTCAAAACTAGAAACAAAATACAGATTTATTTTTTAACAAAAATGAAAAAGCCATTAACATAAATGAAAAAAATATTATTATGTTTTCTTGTATCAGCATCATTAATTGCTTGTACAAACCAAGAAACAAAAACTGAAGAAAATGTAACAATGGCTTCAGATAATGTTAAACCTGATTTGGTTTCAATAAAAGCAGAAATTCAAGCCTTAGAAACATTTTGGGATTCTGCATCAAATGCAGGTGATTTTAAAGCGTTAATGACTATCTATAGCGATGACGTTATTGAACTTAGCAACTATAAAATGCGAACTCAAGGAAAAGTGAATGCACAAAAAGCTATGGAATTAAGTTTTGAACCAGGCAGGATAGGTCATTCTAAAACTACTGAAGTTTTTGGTGATGGCGATATCATAACAGAAATTGGGGAAGGTTCAAGTACAGATTCAAAAGGTAAAACAACTACATCTAAATACATATGTGTTTGGAAAAAGCAAAATGGTAAATATTTAATTATTGCTGAAATTAGTAACTCAGATGTAAAACCTAATTAGATTGGTTTGTCTTTAAGTTTAGAAAAATACGACTGAGACCTCTAGCAATAGGGGTCTCTTTTTTTCGAAACCTCACGCAGAAACAACAAAGGACCCACGATTTAACCTAAGCCCTTGATTTTCATGAAGCGAAGAACGAGATTTGGACTTGCGACCTCAGGGTTAAAAAACCGGAAATTATGCCCGGTTTGTTAATATAACAAGATTTAAAATTAAGGATTAACATTTTATTATGTAACTATTGTAAATTTGTTTCGTTTAATTTCATCATTAAATAGTTATTTAGCATAATTGAATAAAGATTATCATTATATTTAAAATCGGCATCTATGTTTAATATTTTATTACAGATCGATAGTACAGGAATTAGTAGTTCTGCAGCAGGAGAAGAATCTTTATTTTCACTATTAATAAAAGGAGGTATTCTGATGATACCGCTAGCCATATTTATGGCGATGGCTATATTCTTTTTTATAGAGCGGATGATTGCAATTAATAAAGCAAGCAAAATTGAAGATAATTTTATGAGTATTATCCGAGATCATATCATTTCGGGTAATGTTACCGCAGCACGCAGCCTTACAAAAAACACCCCCCATCCAGTTGCAAAAATGATTGATAAAGGCATTCAGCGCATTGGTAAACCTATTGACGCTATTGAAAGAAGTATGGATAATGTGGGCAAACTCGAAATTTATAAAATGGAAAGAAACTTACCCGTACTTTCTGTCATTGCACGTATTGCCCCACTGTTTGGATTTGTAGGTACTATTATTGGGTTAGTGATGCTATTGAGAGATTTTGCCGCCGCTTCTAATCCATCTATTACTGATATTGCTGATGCTATGTATGTAAAAATGATTACTTCAGCAACTGGTTTAATTATAGGGATCATTTCTTTTTTAGGCTATAGTTATTTAAATACACAGATTGATAAAACAGTTCACAAAATGGAAACAGCTAGCGCTGATTTTCTGGATATATTACAAGAGCCTACCAAGTAGTTTAGCGTTTGAAAAAATAATCCCGCGTGGCCGTGGTTAAAAATTATTATAGGATATAGCTTACTCAAACACAAGCCTAGGCTAAAAAATAGGAGCTATTTTACAGGTTGATATAGTAGAATTAATATTATGAGTTTAAAAAAACGATTACGGGATAATCATACTGAAGTGGATGCTGGTCCACTTAATGATGTGCTATTTATTTTATTGATGTTCTTTTTGTTGGTATCTACACTGGCTAATCCTAATGTGGTTAAGGTTTCTAATCCTAAAGGGAAAAGCGATACTAAGGTTAGTCAAAATATTGTAGTTACTGTTACCAAAGAACAGAAAGTATTTATAGGCACACAACAAATTGATATCATATTCATAGATTCTTTACTAAAACAAGAAGTAGAGAATACAAAAAAATATATTGATACCCCCACTGTAGTTATGAATGTAGATACCGCAGCATATTATGGAATGGCTTTTAAAATTATGGAAGCTGCAAAAAGGGCAAAAGCTAAACTAGCAGCTAATGTTAAGCAGTAATCAATATTATCCTTTCTTTTCCAAACATATCTTTTTTTATCATCACTGTTTGGTAAATTTTTCTAAATAAGTCTGCAACTTCGTTTGCATATTCTTCATGCGTTTCCAAATATATTTTTCCTGTGGGCAGTAAATGAGTACTGCCAAATTTGGCTATTTTTTCATAAAAAATAAGTGGAGTATTATCGGGTACAAAGAGTGCAATATGAGGTTCAAAATCTATTACAGTTTTATTTATATTATCTTTTTCTTTTATAGGAATGTAAGGCGGGTTGCTAATGATAATGTTGAAAATGGGAAGGGACATCCATGTGGATTCATCCAAAAAATCCATCTCTGTAAATTGTATATGAGCATTATACTTAGCTGCATTTTCTTTTGCTAAAGCAAGCGCATCCTTATTGATATCAAGGCCTATTACCTTTGCTGCAGGCCAATTTTTCTTTATTGCAATACTGATGCATCCGCTGCCCGTTCCTATGTCGAGTATAGTGGAGTCGGTGAGCTTTGTCTTTCTATCATTTATTAATTGTTCAACTAATTCTTCCGTTTCTGGCCGAGGTATTAAAACATGCTCATTTACTTTTAATTTCAAACGATAAAACCAAGCTTCGCCCAACACATATTGAACAGGCTTGTAGTTTAGCAATTCCTGCATTTTTTCTTGTATTAGCATTTCAGCAGCAGGGGGAATGGCTTTTATAGGATTTTTTAAAATATCAATCTTTTTCAAGGATAAAACCTTTTCAAATACCCAGTCGGTGATAACCGTAGCTTCACTTAAAGTATAATTATTTTGCAACTGCACTAAAAAATATCGATATAATTCTTTAACATACATTAAAGCAAATTTAGTTTATTTTTTGATGCGTATTTTTGTTGCTTGTTAAATCATGAGGTGTTAAAATAAATGATCAGCAGCGCCTTTTTTTAGGAAAATAATATACTATTAATGAGCGATTCGTATTTTTATACCACTATCGACAAATCATCTACTGCCGAATTTAAAGACCGAGGGAGTAAGTTTTATGCATTTGCTTTTTCTATAGCAGTAGCAGATGATTTTAAAAAACAGTTGCAAATTTTAAAAAAAGAATATTCCAAAGCTACATACCATTGCTTTGCGTATCGCATTGGTACAGATGGGAATAATTTTCGTTGTTCAGATGATGGGGAACCTGCAGGAACTAACAGAAGGGTTCCCTTTCTTATATTCTAGTTGCAAAAATAAAATAAGTGAATTTATTTATTTAATTTCTTTGCAGTAAACATCCAATCCCAGGGATAAGGTTCAGCAAGCCATTTTGGAGGTTTATGAAACTCTGTACCCCACTCGTAATTTATTTTTTTAACACTCGTTACTTCAAAGCCTTCTAGTGTTAACAATAACTCCAGCTCTTCTTTTAAATAATGTTTAGTAGGTACGTCATCAATATCAGTAACTCCTTGCTTAATATTTTGTATTTGATTGATGGCTTTTTTGGGTTTGGGCAATTTGTCATTTTCTGCATCATCTACATTCCATCTATTGGCAATAATATGAGTATATAATTTAGATTCTAAAGACGGTACAACAAGTACCAACTTACCGCCAGCATGTAAACAAAGTGAAAGAGATTGAAAAAAAATAATTCTTTTTTCAAGAGAATGTGTGAGTATGGCATTGATACAAATGGCCGCATCGCAGGGGGTTACTGTAAGTTCGTCGGCTGACATATCCATCCGCAAGTATTCTACATTATCAATATCTGCGTATTTTTCTTTTGCTATTTGTAAATTTTTTGCAGATATATCAGCAGCAATTACTCGTTTAAATTTAGGTGCCAATACGGGTATCCATTTCCCCACGGCACAGCCAATATCTATTATCGTTTTTTCAGGAGAAGCCATTTCATTTATAGCAGCAACTATATGTCCTAACTTATCGTTTTGTAATACATCAAAAATTTCCGTTTCATATTTAGGAGCAATTCTTTCCCAATATTTTCTATCCATCTGAGTTGTATTATCTGTGTAACTTAATTTAATGAAAATTTTTCCAAATATTATTTAATAAAAAACAAACTATCTAAATCTTTCACTAACAGTTGTTTCTTTGCTTGCTGCAGTATACTTATAAAATCCCTCACCACTTTTTACACCAAGTTTACCTGCTAAAACCATATTTACCAATAATGGACATGGCGCATATTTAGGGTTGCCAAATCCATCTTGTAAAACTTTTAAAATACTTAAGCAAACATCGAGGCCAATAAAATCGGCTAACTGTAATGGTCCCATAGGGTGGGCCATGCCCAATTTCATAACCGTATCTATTTCTTCAACACCTGCTACAGATTCATATAAACTATAAATAGCTTCGTTTATCATGGGCATTAAAATACGATTGGCAATAAAGCCGGGATAATCATTTACAGCACAAGGTATTTTACCAAGCTGCTTACTTAATTCAATAATGATTTCTGTAACTTCTTTTTTTGTAGAGTAACCATTAATAACTTCAACCAATTTCATCACTGGAACTGGGTTCATAAAATGCATCCCAATTACCATATCGGCCCTTTTTGTTACAGCTGCAATTTTTGTAATAGAAATGGAGGAGGTATTGGTTGCAAGAATACATCCAGTAGGTGCATAAGTGTCTATCTGTTCAAAAATCGATAATTTTAGTTCTATATTTTCTGTTGCGGCTTCTACTATAAGCTGAGCATTTTTAACGCCTTCGGCTATTATGGAACTCACCGCAATATTAGCTAGCGTTAACTTTTTTTGTTCTTCCGTTATTATTCCTTTTGTAACCTGTCTGTCTAAATTTTTATTAATGGTATCCAATGCACTTTGTAATTGTAAAGGATTTATATCCACTAAAATTACTTTAAACCCTGCCTGAGCAAATACATGGGCAATCCCATTGCCCATGGTGCCCGCGCCAATAATACTGATATTATTCATACTCATTGGTCTCTGTTTAGTTATAAGTTATAAATTTTACTATTTTAATACTATTTGCTTTTTATTGTAGTACTATTTTATTATTACAATAAAAAGCAAATTATTTAAATGCACTTATTCCAGTTATGTCCATGCCAGTTATTAGCAGATGAATATCATGAGTGCCTTCATAGGTAATAACACTTTCTAAATTCATCATGTGACGCATTACTGAATATTCGCCCGTAATTCCCATTCCGCCTAACATCTGGCGCGCATCTCTACAAATATTTGTAGCTACTTCGCAGGCATTTCTTTTAGCCATACTTACCTGTTGCGGGGTACCTTTTCCTTCATTCATTAAAACACCAAGGCGCCAGTTTAATAATTGTGCCTTAGTAATTTCAGTAATCATTTCAGCTAATTTTTTTTGTTGTAATTGAAAACTGCCAATTGGGTTTCCAAACTGAATTCTTTCTTTGCTGTAATTCAAAGCCGTATCATAGCAATCCATAGCAGCACCAATTGTGCCCCAGGCTATACCAAAACGAGCTTTAGTTAAACATCCTAATGGTCCTTTTAGCCCTTTTATATTTGGTAAAATATTTTCTTTTGGAACTTTTACATTATCAAAAACTAGCTCACCTGTTGCGCTAGCACGTAGGCTCCACTTACTATGAGTTGTAGGGGTACTAAAACCTTCCATGCCTCTTTCTACAATCAACCCTCTTATTTCTCCAGCTTCATCCTTTGCCCACACCACAGCCACTTGTGCAAATGGCGCATTGCTAATCCACATTTTTGCACCATTTAATATTACATGGTCACCAGCATCTTTAAAGTGGGTTAGCATGCCGCTTGGGTCACTACCATGGTTGGGTTCGGTTAAACCAAAACAACCAAGCCACTCACCACTTGCCAATTTGGGTAAATATTTATAGCGTTGTTCTTCACTACCATATTGGTAAATAGGAAACATAACCAAACTGCCTTGTACACTTGCCGTAGACCGTACACCACTGTCACCACGTTCCAACTCCTGCATCATTAATCCGTAGCTGATATAATCTAGTCCACCCCCACCATATTGCTCCGGCACGGTTGGACCATAGCATCCTAGGTCACCCATTTGCTTGATGATCTGTTGTGGAAATTCTGCTCTTTGGGCATAATCCTCAATAATTGGAGAAATTTCCTTCTTAACATAATTGCGTACACTATCTCTTATCAGCTTATGCTCTTCAGTTAGTAGTTCATCTATATTAAAATAATCGGGCGATTGAAAGTTATCTGTTTTAGAAGCCATATGTAAAATTAATATGTGTAATAATAGTATTTGGCAAAGATAAAGTATCCCGCTTTCATTTTAAATTGTTGTGTAAGTAAAGAACAATATCTAATTTCATAAATAAAGTAGCCAAAATATGACCAACTTCTCTTATTTAGCCCTTGGCGATAGTTATACTATTGGCGAAAAGGTAGCTTTTGATGATAATTTCCCCAATAAAACAGTTAAATTATTAACAGAATTAGGTTACCCTTTTTATTTACCCAAAATCATTGCTAAAACTGGGTTTACAACAGAAGAGTTGAGTAAAGCAATTGAGCAATCAAACACAATAGAATTTTATGATATTGTATCGCTACTTATTGGTGTAAATAATCAATATAGAGGGTATTCGCTAGCTGAATTTAAAATTGAATTTGAGCAATTATTGCAACGGGCTATTTATTTTGCAGACAATAAGCCCAAACGCGTTTTTGTTTTAAGTATTCCTGATTGGGGGGTAACTCCTTTTGCTGAAGGACGCAACAGAAATCAGGTAGCTGTAGAAATAGATGCTTACAATTTTATTTGTGCATCATCAGCGAATGAGTATAAAACTAATTTTATTAATATTACAGATATGCAAAGGGTAGATGGAGCAAGAGCAGAATTTTTAGCAGCTGATGGCTTACATCCTTCGGCAGAAGAATATGAAAAATGGGCAGTTAAATTGTCTTATAAAATAATGAATGAGCTGAAGGTATAAATTACGACATAATTATTAGGATAAGTATGTGGCCATTTCTATTTGATACTGTTGTGCAATAACCCTTGCTTCATCAGCAAAATTAGTATCAGTGCTGGCATAAATAATTGTCCTTGATGCATTTACAAGTAAGCCACAGTCTTTATTTAATCCATATTTGCTGACTTCTTTTAAACTACCTCCCTGAAAACCAACACCGGGCACTAGCAAAAAATGATCAGGAATTATTTTACGTATTTCTTCTAAATCACTTGCTTTTGTTGCACCAATAACAAACATTAAGTTATTGATATTGCCCCAGCTGCATACTTTTTTTAAAACGGTTTCATAAAGAAATTCATCTCCTATTTTTTGCTGCTCAAAATCTTTACTGCCTACATTGCTTGTAAACCCCAATACAATGCCCCATTTATTTTCGAATTCTAAAAATGGTTTCACACTGTCTTCACCCATGTATGGAGCCACAGTGATTGCATCAAAATTCAAAGTCTCAAAAAATGCTTTAGCATATTGAGAAGAGGTATTTCCAATATCACCGCGCTTAGCATCGGCAATTATAAAATGTTCTTTCGAAATGTAATGCACTGTTTTTTCCATGGCTTCCCAGCCTTTTAATCCCATCGCTTCGTAAAATGCGGTATTAATTTTATAAGCTACACACAAATCTTGCGTAGCATCAATAATCTGTTTGTTAAACTCAAAGATAGCATCAGGGAAGGGTTGTAGATGTTTTGGTATTTTGGTAATATCCGTATCTAAACCCACGCAGAGATATGATTTTTTTTGTTGAATTTGTTGTATGAGTTGTTTTCTTGTCATGTTACAAAGTTAATCTACTTTCCATTTCTGCTGCAATCAGTTTTGAGCCTTCATCTGGCCTTTTCATTAATTCTGTAATAACACTTTTCCTGATTTGTTCATTCTGATTCTGGCTTAATTTAAATACATTATCAATAGTACTCACTTCAATTTCAAAACCAACAATGGCTTTTATTAATTTTTGTACATATTCCATAGGCAGGTTATTAAATGCAGCTATAGTTTCTGTTCCTTCATATTTATCAGTGATGGTCCTGATGGCCTGGTATGTTCCTGCTTCATCTGTAAAATGTATTTTCCCTTTTGCATGTACGGCTATATAATTCCAGGTGCTTGCTACTGCCGGGGTGCCATACCAACTGGCACTTACATAACAATGAGGTCCGGTAAATACAACCAATACATTTTTGTTTTTTTCAAATGATTTGTGGTGATCTGTATTCTTCATCAAGTGGCCTGTAAGAAATATTTTTCCACCTTCTCTTATTTCAATATTTAAAGGAAGTTGTGTTGCAACTGGGTACTGCTCACCAAAACCCGTTACAACAGCAAAGAAATTATTTTTCAGGAAAGCAATTACTTTATTCTGATCTTGTTCAAAAAAGTAATGAAGGTTATACATATTAATTTTTGATATTTTTTAAGATCATTTTTTCAATTTCCTCATCCTGCCATTTGTTTTCAATATCAGGGATCGCCATTACTTGTTGCATAATAGTTTCCTGCCTTTGTCCATTAAGCAGGGCCTCACTATACCTTATATGGTTACTAAAGGTTACTTGTGCATAAGCAGGTATCCATTTATCTGGATATTTTTTGCTAAAAGCAGCTTCTATTTTTTTCTGTAATAAAAATTTAGGCTGATTTACTTTGTCCCTCATTTCTACAAAATTATTTAGTGCTAAATCTGCAATAGCATCCCCATCAGGTTTTCTTAAAGATTGGTATTCAGCTAAAATTTCCGACCAGTTATCGAGATGCTTTTCAATTAAACTATTTAGCACTGAGCAATCTTCAAAACCACAGTTCATGCCCTGCCCAAAAAAGGGAACAATAGCGTGTGCGGCATCACCAATCAAAGCAAATTTGTCATTTCTTATCCAGGGATAACATTTTACCGTGACCAAAGAAGAAGTTGGATTGGTGAAAAAATCTTCTTCAAGTGTTGGCATTAACGTAGCCGCATCTATAAAAGTTTTTTCAAAAAAAGACCTTACTTTTTCTTTATTATCTAATGACGCAAATGAAAATTCTCCTTCAAATGGGAAAAAAAGTGTGCAGGTAAAACTCCCATCAATATTAGGAAGGGCAATCATCATGAAATTGCCTCTCGGCCATATATGTAATGCATTTTTATTCAGTAAAAAAATGCCGTTTTTTCCGGCAGGAATAGTTAGCTCTTTATACCCAAAATCAATGTAGTATTGTTGATATTGGAAACGATCATGCTGCATTTGGTGTGTTAATCTGGCGGCAGAAAAAGCACCATCACTGCCAAATAAAAGTTGAAATTTTAAAATTGATGGATTAAAGTTTATTGCATCCTGCAGAGTCAATTCATTTTTATTCCAGTCTATAGCTTCGCATTTTTGATTAAAACTGATTTCAACTTTATGTTGTTCTGCAAGATCCATCAACTTGCAATTTAATTCGCCTCTTGATACGGAATTGATATATTGATTTTCTTTACCGTAAGCCTGGTAGGCAGTGCTGCCATCTGTATTATGCATAAAGCGGCCATGCATGGGTATACAAATCTTTCTAATCTCATCCATTAAGCCCACCTCTTCCAAGGCTTTGATACCACGATCGCTTAGTGCAAGATTTATTGAGCGGCCAGCAATCATATTCTGCTTACGCATGTCGCTCCTGCGTTCAAAAATTTTTACTTCATATCCACGTTTTGATAAATAGATAGAAAGTAATGAACCAACAAGACCAGCTCCAATAATTATTGTTTCCTTTTTTTTGTTACTCATTTTCAAGAATTAATTTAATCGCTTCTCCAAATACCCACAATTCTTCAAATGAATTATATAAAGGTACTGGGGCTATCCTTATTACATTAGGCTCTCGCCAGTCGGCTAATATGCCATTCTGTTTTAACGCTTCAAAAATTTTCTTCCCTTTTTGTAGCATCATCATAGAAATCTGGCATCCTTTTTCTCCTTTAGGCGTAATAATTTCAATCTTTTTTTCTAATGAATTTGCATTGAGTTCGTCAATGATAAAAAATAAATAATCACTTAATAGTTTTCCTTTTACAATCAAATTTTTTATGCCGGCTTCTTCAAAA
>CAMBEI010000023.1 GCA_945865645.1 Chitinophaga pinensis
GTGGTGGTGGTGGTGGTGGTGTATTCTTTTTAAACCGGCCTTCATTACCGGCCAATATTACTTCAGTAAATACCAGTGGCGATGTAAATGGTGTAATATATACAGATGCAAATAACCCATGGGGTGCCACTTCCGGAACCGGGGGAACCATTCTTTTCGATTTACCAGATCCCTTTGATAATCTTTTATTTACACCAAATATAGATTCTGTAAGAATTAATAACATAATCAACTATTGCAATAATATTCAGTTTACCGGTTTGGGATTTACAAATACTTACCCATTGGCGGCCTCAGGCTGGCAATGGTATTTTGGCGATGGTGGCAGCAGCACTTTGCAAAATCCAATTCACAATTACAATGCAGTTAGTAACTATGATGTAAAATTAATTGTAACAGATATTAACGGTTGTAAAGACAGCATCATCAAAACAATAAACACAGCAGGCAGTATGCTTGCCGAAGCAGGAAGAGATACTTCTTTTTGTGTAACCGGTGTAAAAATATTTACATTAAATGGAAGCGGCACGGGTACTTATTTATGGATGCCTGCTGCCATACTTAATAACAACACCCTGCAAAACCCAACAGCAACTACCAACGCAACAACAAAATTTTATCTTACTGTTTCAAATGGTACAGGATGTTCAGCAATTGATTCTGTTACAGTAACAATCAATCAAAACCCTATTGTAAAAACTTTAAAAGATACAACCATCTGTAAAAATGCGTTGCTTGTTTTAACAACAGGCGGAGCCGAAAATTATAACTGGAACCCCGGTATATATGTAAGCGATTCAACCATTGCAAACCCAAATTATACCGATATAAATCCCCATTCTTTAATAGTAACCGGTACAGATATGAATGGCTGCAAAGCAAATGATACCATTACTGTAGATGTAAAAAATCGAACAACATTTATTACACCAGAAAGGAAAACAATTTGTAGGGGAACCTCTGTACAATTAAATGGTAATAACGGAAATGCTTTTCAATATGTATGGAGTCCTGTTCTCTATCTAAGTAATCCTGTAGTTGAAAAACCTGTCGCCAATCCTCCATTTACTACTGTCTATACTTTAAAAGTTTCGGATAATATTTGTAAAAACGACAGCAATTTTTTAATACCCGTTACCGTACTTTCAGCACCAACTGTAAAAGCAACAAAAAGTAATGATCTTAATTGCAACAAACCATTTGCACAATTAAATGCAAGTGGTGCAACCACTTATACTTGGTTGCCTGCTTATGCAATCAATAACGACAGCATTGCCAATCCAATCGCCAATCCAGCAATAACCACCACTTATTATGTGTATGGAAAAGACAGTACAATTTGTGCAGGAATAGACAGTATTAAAGTAATAGCAGACTTTAAAAACCACGGATTCATATTACCAAACAGTTTTACGCCCAATAACGACGGCCTTAACGATTATTTCGGCATAAAATATTACCGTGATATAACCGATTTGGAATTTATTATTTTCAACCGTTATGGTGGCATTGTTTTTATAACCAATAATGCCAACGATTACTGGGATGGAAATTATAAAGGAAAACCTGCAGGCCCGGGCTATTATGTTTACTACATTAAAGGAAAAACATTGTGTGGTAATGTTGAGATAAAGGATAATGTATTGCTTTTAAGATAATTTTTTATGAAAAAACTACTTCTGTTTATATTAATCGTTTCAAATAATACTTATTGACTCATTTAATAAGGTGAAAAATGGTCAAAAAATAACCACTATAAAATTAAAATAAATGACAACTACACTTAAAAATACCAAAATTTGTATTGAAAAATTAAATTTCGATATCGTGGGAAAAATGTCATTGAAACTTAAAGATGGTCGTGTAATTATTGTCCCATTAAAATATTTTCCAGACATACAAAAGTTGCCGGTTTAAAAAAGGAAAAAAATACACAATTATTGACGACCGGACCATTCTTTTCTCTTATTCTGACTCTGTGTATCATTTGGAGGATTTTATGGGATTAGAAAGCAAATGGCGAGAAAGATAAGAAAGGCAGCTTATAATAGCACCTACAAGAAATTGGCGGTTCAGTGGTTAAATGAACATTTGTGGTTAATCAAAGTTTGGTTCTCCGCATCAACATTTGTGGTGAAAATCGCCACCTTCGCAAAGCCCGAAACCTTTATATGCCATTTTAAAAGACGACCGTGTCAATAAGGGTTACACCTAATAGAATAAGAAAGTATTATGCCACTAATTTGCGTTTACAGCCTTGAAATAATATTTTTTGGCAGTATGAATTGAAGTAGATATTTTGTGGCACATCATTATTAGTATTTACTTTAACTTTAATTATATGCCTTTATCAAAATTAATCATAAGCTATCTCCTTACTGCTGTTGTATTTTTTGCTATTGATATGGTTTGGCTGGGTTTTATAGCAAAAGATTTGTATAGGAAATACCTGAGCAATTTTTTAAGTGATAAAGTGAACTGGACAGCTGCCATTATTTTTTATTTGCTATTTATTGTAGGTATTTTTTATTTTTCAATTCTTCCGGCTATTGAAAAGAATTCTCTGCTAAAAGCTTTGATCAGCGGCGCATTGTTTGGATTTTTTACTTATGCCACTTACGATCTTACCAATTTAGCTACCTTAAAAGACTGGCCACTTCGCATAGTTTTTATTGATATTATTTGGGGTGCAATACTAACAGGACTGGTAAGCACAGCAGGTTTCTTTATTGCTAAATGGGTTTCTTAAATGTTAACCATTTTCATAAACTGTTTTATCATCATTACTATATATGCCACTTTATGGTTTGTAGTGGCATTGATTAAAAAAAGAAATGATGTGGCAGACATTGCGTGGGGTCTTGGTTATATTATTATTTGCGGTTATCTCTTTACGACTAATAAATCATCACCTGTTTTATTATTGTTGTATAGCCTTGTTACTCTTTGGGGTTTACGTCTTAGTGTGCACATTTATCTCCGGAATAAAAACAAAAATGAAGATTTTCGTTATTTGGCATGGCGCAAAGAATGGGGCAAAACATTTTACTGGCGAAGTTATGGTCAGGTATTTTTGTTGCAGGGAGTTTTATTGATCATTATAATTTCCCCGTTAATAAATGCTGCTATATCCGGCGTTCAGCATTGGAATACTTTAACCTTGATAGGCACAGTTTGCTGGCTGATTGGTTTTTATTTTCAAACACTGGCTGATTGGCAATTATCCGTATTTATAAAACATAAAAAAATACCAGGTACTATAATGCAATCCGGATTATGGAAATACAGCCGCCATCCTAATTATTTCGGGGAGATAATGATGTGGTGGGGAATTTTTATCATTTCGCTTCCTTTATCCAACAGTATTTTTTTTATCATCAGTCCGTTAACCATTACGTTGTTTTTGGTTTTTGTATCTGGGGTTCCTTTATTGGAAAATAAATATGCCAACAATCCTGCATTTAAAAAATATAAAAAAAGAACTAGTAAATTAATCCCTATGCCAGTAAAGAAAGTTTAAATCCAATCGAAACACTTTACTATATAAAAAAGCCACCTACATCAGGTGGCTAACTAACTAAAACTAACGTAATTCTTAATTCTTTTTTAAATTTTAAATCAGCTTTTATTCGCCTATTACTTAGGCAATAATACTTTATTGATTACAACAAAGAAAAAAAAGCAGCATTAAAAAAACTATTGCATCAGGGTATTACAAAGCGGTTGTCAAAATCAGTAGATGAAACCAAGCTGCTTAAAAAGTGGCTATCAGAGAAAGAAACACTGCTTGAAAAAATAGAGAAGAAGTTTTTGTTCGATGAAATTGAAAAGGAGATATATGACAAACATGTAACAATAATTAAAGAAGAGATGCGGGTGTTATCTGATGATCTTGTTAAAACTGACATTAACATTTCGAACCTTGAAAATGTCGTTGAAAAATGTTTGGGTATTGCACAGAAAATAAGCAGGGCTTTGGTTACAGCAGGTTTTGATAACAAGCGGGTACTGCAAAACCTGATATTCCCAAAAGGAATCCTGTATAATAAAGAAAAAGGGGTAGTTCGAACCGAAAGAGTGAACAGCTTGTTCGCTTCAATACCTCTACTGCAAAGAGTTTTAGCAGAAAAAAAGAAAGGTAACCTCGTTGGAGATTACCTTAACTCTGATTTGGTGCCCACGAAAGGAATCGAACCTTCACGCCCTTGCGAACGGCAGATTTTGAGTCTACTGCGTCTACCAATTCCGCCACATGGGCAACTATAAATTGGGATGTAAAATTACATCATCCCGATAATCTGTCCAAAATACGTTGCAGGTATTTTTCTTTGAAGTAATATTCCTTTAGCTTTAAAAGGTCGGCTGTGGTAGTAGATAACTCATTATAGTTATTAATTACAGACTCTACTTCACTATAAAGTTTTTTTGTAAGTTCTTTTATTTGTGAAATGGCATCATTGGATAAATCTTCGTTTAACTCCATCATTTCCATTAAAAAAATGGGAGGCAATTGATATTTTTCATTTTCAGCTAATAATCCCTTTAATTGCAAAATGTATTTAATAGTTTCCCCTTTGTTTTTTAATATTTTTAAGGCTTGATTGAGTCGTGTACTCATCTCAAGCGCCTCTTCCTGCTCTAGCTCTGTGCCCCGTGTAAAAAAATCGGGATGATATTTTTTTTGTAACTCAAAATATTTTTGAGACAGCTTACCCATGTCTATGTTAATTGTAATAGGTAGTTCAAATAATTCAAAATAATTCATTATACAAATGTATAACCTTGTATATAAAATCAAAAATGTAAATTGTGATTGAAAAACGACGATTGATGCTTAAGATTGGATTAATAAGAGAAGGTAAAATACCCCAAGACAATAGGGTGGCAATAACTCCAGCTCAATGTAAATGGCTGCGTATAAATTTTAATGATGTGGAAGTAATTGCCCAACATTCTACTAATAGATGCTATACAGATAAAGAATATGAAAGGGCAGGCATACAAGTGCAGGAAGATATGACTGAGTGTAATCTTTTATTAGGCATAAAAGAGGTTCCACTTGATATGTTACTAGAAGGAAAAACCTACATGTTTTTTTCACATACAAAAAAAATGCAACTCTCTAATCAAAAACTTTTTAAAACAATAATTGATAAAAAAATTACACTTATCGATTATGAATGCTTAGCGCATGAAGATGGCACCCGAATTATTGGCTTTGGTTTTTTTGCTGGTATTGTAGGCGCTCACAATGGAATGATGGCTTATGGTAATCGAACAGGTTCTTTTAATTTAGCCAGAGTGGGCTCAGTTAATAGTTTTCAAAAACTAATACATACTTATTTTGGATTAAAATTACCTCATATTAAAATTGCCGTAACCGGTACTGGACGAGTAGCACATGGGGTATTAGAAATTATGAATTTAATGGGAATACATGAAGTAGAACCAGATGATTACTTAGAAAAAGAATTTACATACCCAGTGTATGTTCATTTAAAAGGGAATGATTTATATAAACACAAAGAAACAGGAAAGTATAATCGAGACGATTTTCATAAAAATGCACAAAATTATAAATGTCTTTTTATACATTATGTTTCAAGCACTGATATTCTTATAAATGGAATTTATTGGCAAAGTGATATACCACGCCTGTTTGAATTGGCTGACATAAGCAAGGATAATTTTAGAATAAAAACGATTGCAGATATAACAGATGATAGAGATGGTTCAGTACCCTGTAATCTTGGAGATAACACCATTAATGACCCTGTGTATGGCGTTGACAAGCTCAGCTTTGATCGTACTGCTCCTTATTTATCAAATTCTATTGATATAATGGCCGTAGGTAATTTACCTAACGAGCTGCCTAGAGACGCAAGTCGTTATTTTGGCGAACAACTCATTAAATATGTATTAGATGATATTAGACTTGGGGGCAGTAAACTTATTCAGAATGCAACCATGGTTGATACTGGCAAGTTAAATAATCCTTACCTGTACATGAAAGATTATGCTGGAGTTTAATTTATAGGTACAAATAATAATCTTTTAATTGTTCTATAAACTCATTTGAGTAATTAGGTTCTATATCTTTTATTGTTATTATACTATAATTTTTTTTTTCTGGGTTGCGTTTAAAAAATATAATACCTCTAAAAAATTGATGCCTACTGCTTTGTTTTACAAGAATTTGGTTACTAAGATGTAGGTTAAAATTCAGAGCTTCCTCTATAAAAAATTCTACCCTTTGGTAAGGGAGTAAAAGAGCAAAAAATCCATCAGCAGATAAGCGTATATCAACTGCCTGCAATAACTGAATTAATGTGAGCGAATTATCATGCTTTGCATTATTTTTTGTGTTATTAGGCGATTGAAGATCATTTTCAAAAAAAGGAGGATTAGCGATAATGCAATCGTATTTTTTTAACGAATTAAAAGTCAATACATTTTCATTATAAACTTGAATGCGATCGCTCCATGAGCAAGCCACCACATTTTGTTGTGCCTGTAATGCTGCTTTAGTATCAATTTCGATGGCATCAATATAAGCAGTAGTATTTTTTTGTGCCACCATTATAGATAATAATCCTGTTCCTGTTCCTATGTCTAAACAGTTTGTAATAGGCAATTTGTAAGAGGCCACGATTGCTCCAAATAAACAGGCATCCGTACATACTTTCATAGCACACTGATCCTGCTGAATGGTAAATTGTTTAAATTTAAAATAGTGGTTAGACATGCAAACTGTAATATACAAGCTTTGAATAAGTCTTTAATAAATATAGGGGTGCTATTGTATTTTTATTTCATCATTTATTTACCACTCTGCTCTTGCAGAAGGACTTATGCTGAGAGGTGTAAAATCTTTTTTCAAATATTTGTAATATCCTGTGATGGCTATCATAGCAGCATTATCGGTGCAATATTCAAATGCAGGAATATAAGTATTCCAATGCTCTTTTTCTCCCATTTCTTTAAATGCTTTACGCAATAAGCTATTGGCACTAACACCCCCAGCTAGACAAATATCTTTAATGCCAGTTTCTATTGTGGCCTTTTTTAATTTGTTTAATAAAATACTTATAATTCTATCTTGTATGGATGCACAGATATCATTCAAGTTTTCGTCAATAAATTTTTTTCGGTTGAATTCTTCAGCTAAAAATTCTTCTTTAAATAAATTACTAGTGCCAGCATTTTTTAAAAAATATAGGATAGATGTCTTTAATCCCGAAAAGCTAAAATTTAAACCCGGTATTTGCGGCTCTGGAAATTTAAAACGTTTGGCATTACCGGTAGCAGCATACTTATCTATTAATGGACCGCCAGGATAGGGGAGGCCGAGCATCTTGGCTGTTTTATCAAATGCTTCGCCTGCAGCATCATCAATAGATTCGCCAATTACTTTTAATTGGGTTGCAGAATCGCATTGTACAATTTGTGTGTGCCCACCACTAACGGTTAAACATAAAAAAGGGAATGCTGGTTTTATATCAGGTATTAAATTAGCCAACACATGCGCTTGCATATGATGTACAGCAATTAATGGTTTATCTAAAGCCAGTGCCAATGATTTTGCAAACTGGCTGCCTACCAGTAAAGAACCAATTAATCCAGGTGCTTGAGTAAATGCAATGGCATCTATATCCGAAAGTTGTAAGCCCTCAGAACGCTGAGCATTTGCAGTTTGTAGTGCTATATCCACTACAGGTACAATATGTTGCATATGCGCACGACTAGCTAGCTCTGGTACTACTCCTCCGTATTTTTCGTGTACAGATTGATTGGCAATACAATTAGATAAAATTTTTCCATCAACACAAACAGATGCAGATGTGTCGTCGCAACTTGATTCAATGGCTAAAATGCAAATAGGCATCAATAAATAATTAGATAATGTTTTACAAAGATAAGAAGCATCAAGACATAAGATATAGGGTAAATCTAAGTCAAGTTGAAATAAATAAATTGAATTTGTAAATATTCTTATTTACTCCTTATAGCAGCAACTGGATCCATCTTAGCTGCCTGCGATGCTGGAATAATACCAGCCAATATGCCCACAGTAATACAGATAATAATGGTAGTGAAAAGCATCGGCAAAGAAATGTATACGGGAAAATTTAATGGTCCTGATAGTATTAAGGTGAGTATATATACAAAGAATAAACCAATAGCACCACCAAGTATACAAAGTACTGCAGCCTCCATCAAAAATTCGAAAAGGATACTGCTGCTTTTAGCACCAATAGCTTTTTTTAATCCAATCATACTGGTTCTTTCCCTTACCGTAACAAACATAATGTTGGCAATACCAAACATGCCCACAATTAAACTGATGCCACCAATAATTGAGCCTACTACATTTATCATTATAAATGATTCGGAAATGGCTTTACTAAATGCCTCTACACTGTTTAATGAAAAATTATCTTCCTGTGTAGGACTTAATCTTCTTATTTGGCGCATGATGCCTTTTAACTCGTCTATTAATGCTGCAGGCATCACACCTTCTTTTCCTTTAGCAATTAAAATGGGGTTGGTAAATTTTTCATCAAAAAGCTGTTTGCAAAATTGGTAGGGAAGCATGATGCAATTATCGTAATTCCACCCAATAAAATTTGTGCCTTCCTTTTTAATTACGCCCACAATAGTAACTTTTTTACCTTCTATATCAATTTGTTTGCCCAAAGCTCTTTCGGTGCTACCAAATAAAGATTCGGCATTAGTAAATCCAATTAAACAGACGCGACTTCCTGCATTAAATTCAGTGGAAGAAAAAAAACGTCCCTGATCAAACCCTAAGGGCTGAATAGCCATTTGTGATTCTATAATACCATACACACTTGCATTTTGTAGCACGTCATCTTTATGCGAAATGCTGCTGCCAGTTTGCATTAAAAAGGAAATATCATCCAATAATACAGATCGGCTTTTTATCATGTCCACTTCTTCAAACTTAGGAGTTGGCCTTGCCCTAAATTTCCAAATAGGCTGGTCGGGGCCTCCACTATAATCCCATTTATCAATATAAATGGTATTGGTACCCAAACTTTTCACTTCGTTTTGAATATTACGCTCCAAGCTATTAACAGTAGCCAAAATACCAATAATGCAAAAAATACCAAATGCAACTCCCGTTAGACTTAATGCAGTCCGGAGTTTATTAACCCTAAGCTCCTGTAAGGTTAATTTTAAAGAATTCTGAATTATATGAAGCGATTTAGGCATTCCTCAAAATTAAGTCATGCAATTTAAAATGAGGCCTAAAATGTATAAGCGGCTTTTATTATTTTATACATAAATCAACCTCCTTAAGCCGAAAGTTTATGGCACGCACTTGTACGTTATACTAATATTGCGATTATAGCCAAGCAAAGCATTACTTGCTGGTTCAAATTGCTTACCAAGCCTTACCTTTGCGGCTCAATTTTTTAAAATACTAAAAATATCATTCGTGCCATTGGTGGCCAAGCTTTATGAAGTACATTAATGAAATAAATAAACGCAAAACCTTCGCCATCATCTCTCATCCAGATGCTGGTAAAACAACACTAACAGAAAAGTTTTTGTTATTTGGCGGAGCTATACAAACAGCAGGAGCGGTAAAGAGCAATAAGATAAAAAAACATGCCACTAGTGATTTTATGGAGATAGAACGCCAGCGTGGTATTAGTGTAGCTACCAGCGTTATGACATTTGAGTACGATGGCCACCTAATAAATTTATTAGATACGCCTGGTCATAAAGATTTTGCAGAGGATACTTACCGTACTTTAACTGCGGTGGATAGCGTGGTGTTGGTTATTGATAGCGTTAATGGCGTAGAAGCGCAAACCCGAAGACTAATGGAAGTTATTGCTATGCGTAACACACCCGTTATTGTTTTTATTAATAAAATGGATAGGGATGGTAAAAATCGATTTGACCTGTTAGAGGAAATTGAAAATGAATTAAAAATTCAACTACATCCTATGACTATACCCATTAATAGCGGTAAGGATTTTAAAGGTGTGTACGATCTGCATAAAAAAAGTTTAGTTTTATTTACCGCCGGCACAAAAGCTAATGATGAGGATACGCTGGAGATAAAAGATTTATACGATGATGTGCTTAATAAAAAAATAGGGGTGCAGGATGGCAATACATTAAGGGAAGATGTGGAGTTAATAGATGGTGTTTATGGGGCATTAAACAACGTAGATTACTTAGCCGGAAAAACAGCCCCCGTATTCTTTGGTAGCGCTGTAAATAACTTTGGTGTAAAAGAAATGTTAGATACTTTTATTTGCATAGCACCAACACCAAGGCCAAGACATACAACTACCAGGGATATTAAACCAGAGGAAGATAAGTTTAGCGGATTTATTTTTAAAATACATGCCAACCTTGATCCTAAACACCGTGATCGGATTGCTTTTTTAAGGGTATGCAGCGGAAAGTTTGAACGCAATGTTTATTATCATCATGTACGCATGAATAAAGATCTACGGTTCAACAATCCATATAGTTTTTTGGCACGACAAAAAGAAGTGATTGAAGATGCCTATCCCGGCGATGTGGTGGGCTTATTTGATACTGGAAACTTTAAAATTGGAGATACGATGACGGAAGGGGAAGATTTTTTCTTTACTGGAATACCTAGTTTTTCACCTGAAATTTTTAAAGAAGTAATTAACAAAGATCCAATGAAAACCAAGCAGTTAGAAAAAGGATTAAATCAACTTACTGATGAGGGTGTAGCTCAATTATTTACTCAATTTGGGGGTAATAAAAAAATAATTGGTTGTGTAGGAGAACTTCAGTTTGAGGTTATACAATATCGCCTTTTACAGGAGTATGGCGCATCGGTACAAATGAATAACCTACCCTTTTTTAAGGCATGTTGGTTAACTAGCAATAACCCTAAAAAATTAGAAGACTTTATCAAATATAAACAGGCCAATATTGCAGAGGATAAAGATAAACAGCTGGTTTATCTGGCCAATAGTGAATGGTTTTTAAATACCGAGATACAGAACAATCCAGATATTATATTTCATTTTACAAGCGAAATCCATAAGTAAGATCACACTTCAAGGGGTGTTCCTGTCAGATCATTCTCGTAACTTAAAAGATACCGCACCATTACTATTTTTAGTGCTATTAACATTTAGCTCATATCTTTTATCTCCGTCTTTTATAATAATTAATGCGGTGTTGGGAGGAATGCTTCCCAGGTTTTCGGCATACATCAATAATTCGTTTCGACTGTTACCTGGTTTAATTTTTATAAAAAAAGTTAAGGGTTTATCTGTGAGTCGCTGATGTTTAGTTAGTATCTTATCATTGTAAATAAGGGTAATGCTATCGCCATCAATTTCTCCATTATCGTAAAGTGTTACTGAAATGGAATCACTATCTACAGTTATTGTTTGTATTAAATCATTATTTCTTTTTTCCAGTTCAGGTTCTTTATAAAGTACAACAGATTCTATTTTTTTTATATCTTCTTTTTTTTCTTCTTCTTCAGTCTCTTTATTACAAATGGCAAGTATCTCTTCTAGCGTTAATGACCGGTTATAAATCCTAATGTTATCTAAGTACCCCTTAAACCAAAATGGGAATTGGGTATCGTCTGATTTACCTATAAACAAGTCTTCTTTATTTGTAAATGTTTCGGGAAAATATACTGCATATTTTAACTGGCAGTCTACATAAAGCTTTGCCGTATCACCATCATTTGTATAAATAATATTATACAACTGATTTTTTTTTATATAATCTTTATAAGGTTTTAAGATAGTTCCGGTACCTCTGAAATTTTGATGGAGGCTATCAACTATGGTTCCATTACAGCCTGTTCCTTCCGAAAATAAAGCATCATCAAAACGAAGTGCATAATTTCCTGGATTATAATCTCCTCCCCCTTTGCTAAGGATTTGGCTAGCATGACAAATGCCATAATTAAAGCCAGTTGGTTCTACCCAAACAGAAATTGATATTTGGTTATTAAAATTAAGCGATGGACTGTTTGGAATACGCATGTATTGGTCCACGCCATTAAAATAATAGTAAGAATTTTTAGATTTTAAATCATATGTAAATAGGGCATTATTAAAAGCCACATGATTTTTATTACCGCTTTCATCATTTACCTTACCATGAGGAACATTGTCATTAAAAGGGTAGTAAGCTTTTAAGCCATTATTAAGATTAACCTGAGCAACACATAAATTTGTTGTAATTAATAAAAAAAATATTATTTTTTTTTTCATCTAAACGAATAAAATTAGGTTTAAATACCAATATAATTAAATGGCGTAATAGCTTTCAATTCTTTTTTAATAGCAGCGGATATTTTTAAACTGTTAATAAAAATATGTATTGTTTTTTTATCAATAGCATTTTTACCTCTAGTTAATTCTTTTAATGCCTCGTAAGGTTTTGGATAGTTTTCTCTTCTTAAAATGGTTTGTATAGCTTCTGCAACTACAGACCAGTTAGCATCTAAGTCGATTTTAATTTTTGCTTCGTGTAAAACAAGTTTACGAATGCCTTTTTCAGTTGATTTAATAGCGAGTATGGTATGTGCTATTGGCACACCAATATTTCTTAGTACCGTGGAGTCTGTAAGGTCACGCTGTAATCTGGAGATAGGCAGTTTTGCTGAAAAGTGTTCTAGCAATGCATTTGCGATGCCCAGGTTACCTTCGGCGTTTTCAAAATCAATAGGGTTTACTTTATGTGGCATGGCGCTGCTTCCCACTTCGCCTTTTTTATTTTGTTGTTTAAAGTAGTCCATACTAATATAGGTCCACATATCTCTACAAAAATCAATGATGATGGTATTCATGCGTTTAACGGCATCAAAATGTGACGTCAAAGTATCGTAATGTTCAATTTGTGTCGTGTATTGCTGTCTTTGTAAACCCAATTTATTTTCTGTAAAATCATTAGCAAACTTTACCCAGTTGTATTTTGGATAAGCTACATGATGTGCATTAAAATTCCCGGTAGCTCCGCCAAATTTAGCTGTAAACGGAATATAGCTAAACAGTTGAATTTGATTTTCTAGTCTTTCTACAAAAACCATCATTTCTTTACCTAGCCGTGTTGGACTTGCTGGTTGGCCGTGTGTGCGTGCTAGCATGGGTAAATTTTTCCAAGCAACAGCCATATTACCAATAGTGTGCTGCAGGTTAATTATTGCAGGTAAATATTCCAACTCAATACTGTTTTTCCAAAGTAATGGTATTGCCGTATTATTTATATCTTGAGAGGTTAATCCAAAATGTACCCATTCTTTTAAATGGCCGGCATTAGAATTATCCAAAGCATTTTTAATAAAATATTCAACTGCTTTTACATCATGGTTGGTAGTAGCTTCTATTTTTTTTATAGCTGCAGCATCTTCAACAGAAAATTCATCAGCAATTTTTTGTAATTGTTTTTTTATTTTAGAATCTATTTTGAAAAATTTCTTTTCGGCCAAGAATAAAAAGTACTCAATTTCTATAATTACCCTGTATTTGATAAGTGCATATTCGCTAAAATATTCATCCAAATGCTGTAATTGACTCCGGTAGCGGCCGTCGATAGGGGATAAGGCAGTAAGTTGATTTAAATTCATGATGTTGCTGTAAATTTGCTGCAAAAATACGTTAATTGGCACAGAAGATAAAGGTAGGGGCGGTAAGTTATTTAAATACAAAACCATTGATATATGGTTTTGAGCAGGGGATGATGAAAGATGAGATTGAGCTAATTATTGATTACCCGGCTAATATTGCTGCTTTATTGATTCAGGATAAGATAGACATCGGGCTTGTTCCGGTAGCTATCCTGCCTTTATTAAAAGAATATCATATTGTTTCAGATTATGGTATTGCATGTGATGGCGAAGTTGCCAGTGTATGTCTTTTTAGTGATGTACCGTTGCAGGAAATTAAAACCATTTTAATGGATTATCAAAGCCGAACATCTGTAGCATTGTTAAAGATATTATTAAAGGAGCATTGGAAGATTGAGCCTGCTCTAATACCAGCTAATGCCGATTACGAAAATGAAATTACGGGTAACACGGCAGGCCTTGTAATTGGCGACAGGGCATTACTGCAGCGGAAAAAATCTAAATACATTTACGATTTGGGAACCGCCTGGAAAGAAATGACCAGTTTGCCTTTTGTATTTGCAGCCTGGGTGAGTAATAAAAAATTACCCAAAGATTTTATTGTAGTGTTTAATGCAGCAAATACAATTGGGTTAAAAAAGCTTGACGAAGTGATCAGCAAGAATCCATATACTGATTTTGATATGAAAGCTTATTATACCCAAAATATAAAATTCAACCTCGAGTCTGCTATGTTTACAGCAATGGATCTATTCTTAAGTAAACTAAAGCGGAATATTGAATCCATCCCGTAAAGCCTGTGCCAGATTGCTTCTTCTTTCATTATCAAATTTAAGGTAGTACCATGCTCTTGTAAAAAATGTAGTACCAAAAGCAACCAGTTTTACAATGCCTTTTAAATTTTTACGGATAAAATATATTTTGTTTCGGTTGGAATAGTAGACATAAAATGTAGGGTTACTCCCGGTTGATGAGGAGACTTTATGTAAGACAGTAAGCGCCGGCTCGTAATACATTTTATAATCCGCCTGCAATGCCCTGAAAACAAAATCAGTATCATCGTAGTAAGCGAAATATTTTGAATCCATCAGGCCAACGGTTTTAAAAACACAGCTTTCAATCATCATAAAGCAGGTTGGTGCATAGGTAATGTATTTGGCAATATTATATTCAGGCGCATCATCTTTACCATTGCCATAATGAATGCCTAATGCACGACATTTATTCATGCTACCTCCAGCCATCCAAAGCTTACGCGTATCGTAATAAAATATTTTTGGTACGATTATTTTTTTACCTTTTTCGCAAAGCGCAAGCATATTGCTGAAGACAAAGTCCTGTTCCAGTTCAATATCATTGTTCAGTAAAATGATATGACTGCAATCGTCGGCCAATGCCTGCCTAATGCCAATATTATTACCTTCTGCGACACCAATATTCTCAGTGTTTTTTTTGTGCCTGTGTTGCGTGATTGTATTTTCAGAAAGGCAATCTTCAATAATTTTATCTGATAATAGGGCAGGGGAGTTATCTACCAGGTACAGGATATAGTCTTTGTGCGTTTGCTTTGCAATGCTTTTAAAAAAATCAGGTAGCACCGCATCGCTTTTAAAAAGAACCGTAACCAAGCCAATTTTAGCCATAACATTTATTTCAATAGTCCTTTTGACTTCATTTCGTTAATCGAATCTACGTATTTGCTTTGCTGAATCTGCTGACTGTTTACCCAATTGGTAAAATGCTTTAATCCTGTTTTAAAATCGAAAGAATGTTTAAAGGAAAGCAGCTTTTCAATTTTCGCAGTATCGGCATAATTATGGCGTATATCTCCCAGCCTGTAATTACCGGTAATTTGTAAAGGAACTTCAGCACCATACAATTCAACCAATAAATTGGCAACTTCCAAAACTGTAACTGCAACACCGGTACCTACATTAAATATTTCACCGTTAGCTTCTTCTTTTTCAATACCCAAAAATGTTGCTTTCACTATATCATCTATATAAATAAAGTCACGGCTTTCTTTACCATCTTCAAAAATATTAATGGGCTTGTTGTTTTTTATTAAGGTAGAAAAAATGGAAAGAATACCGGTGTATGGGTTGCTTAAAGATTGTCCGGGGCCGAACACATTCTGATACCTGAATGCTACAGGGGCGATGCCGATAGAAGGGCAAACCGTCATCACCATCTGCTCCTGGTTATATTTTGTAATGCCGTAAACAGATGAAGGATGAATCTTTGAATGTTCATCTGTTCCTACCAATTGCAATGGCTCTTCAAGGCCCGGATAGGTAACTTCAAAATTACCGGCATCCATGTCTGCCGAAAGGCGCTGATGAGGATAAACTGTTTCTCCATTTTGTGTAAGATATTTTCCTTCGCCATATATAGACCTAGAAGATGCCACAACGACTTTTTTTACCTTTGTTTTGTTGTTGGCGAGTATATCCAGCATAATAGCTGTACCGCCGACATTTACATCGGTATATTTTTTTATCTGGTACATAGATTGACCAGTGCCTGTTTCTGCTGCAAAATGTACAATTGTTTCATTATCGCCAATAGCTTTGTTCCAGTCTTCAACATTGGTTACCGAGCCATGTATAAACTGGACTTTATCTTTTATTGAATTGTATAAAGGGGAAGAGGTTTCAGGGTCTGCACCATGTATTTGCTCTGATAAATTATCCAATACTGTTAATTCATATCCTTTTTGCAAAAGATACAGTGCAAGGTTTGAGCCTATAAATCCGGCGCCACCGGTTATTAAAATTTTACTCATTGTTTATTACTTCAAATAAATTCTCCGTCCTTATCCGTTTTTTGCCATTGCATTGTTTCTGTGTTATAACGCTTGATGATGACTGCCGGTGATCCGATGGCCACACAAAGATCAGGGATGTCTTTAGTTACAACGGCGTTGGCACCTATCACGCTATTCTTACCCACACTGGCTCCAATTATACAAACATTTTCGCCCAGCCAGGCACCATCTCCAATGATGACAGGATTAGTTTGTTTGATGGGTTGATCAATTACCGGCAGATCCATATTTTCATAGCTATGCAGGTTATCGCTAATATAAACCTTATCGGCTATCAATACTTTTTTACCGATCTCAATTTTTGATGTAGCATAAATATGGCAGAAGCGGCCAATATATGTACCATCGCCAATGATAAGTTTTGCATCAGCATCACCTGTTAATGCTGCACAAACCACCCATCCTTTGTCATTGATATAAACTTTAGAGCCAAGAAAAATTCTGGAATGCCCATCAACCTTTGCATTGATAAGTCTGGTTGATGAGCCGATCTTACCCAGCATGATTTTATAAACCGGGTATTTGAACAGGTAATAGGCCAATAAATTAATCTTCCTGAACATTCGTTTATTTATTTTTTTGATGTTTTTTGTTATATATAAAGCAAATTGTGGAAGCAAAGTAACCAAATTTACTTTAAATGCGGTATGCTTATCTTACCGGAGTTTTAATGTGATACGGGTAAATAAGACTGCTTAGGCTAATATAAATTCTTTTAATTTTACATCAGGTAACGATTTTGGTAAAGCAAATTTTGTATATGAACATATTTCAACGGATTTATAGCGCCATTTTTAAATCAGGGTACAAAGAGATATATACACGGTCTCTTGATAAAGTGATCCCTCCGGACTTTTATCCACCACTGGAAAAGGATGCAATACATTTTAAACATTTTGGATTGATTGGTGATATTGTTTATGCAATACCCGCCATGCAAACATTGGCACAGGGACGTAATATTCATCTTCATTTGCATATAAACCAGAAATCGTTATACAAAAAAGGGATGAAACACCAGAACAAGGGCAAGATACTGACGGAAAAAAGTGTAGAATTACTGGCTCCATTGATCCTATCTCAACCTGGTTTTGTGGTCTGTGATATTTTAACTGACCAGCAGGTTGATTTCGATCTTGACTATTTCAGAAAATACCCCTTTGATTATAATAAGGGACATATATGCAGGTGGTATTTTCAAACTTATGGCATTACTGCAGACTTGGGTAAACCCTGGCTTACTGCCAAACCCAATAATGAGTTTAATAATGAAATTATAATTGCCAGGAGTTTCAGGTACCGGGCTCCTGGAATTTCTTATCATTTTTTGGCTGCCTACCCCAATATTAGTTTTATAGGGTTGAAAGATGAATATGAAGATTTGAAAAACCAAATACCTGATCTCAAATATATACCAGTTAAAAATTTCAGGGAGTTTGCAGAAGTGATAGCAGGCTGTAAATTCTTTATCGGTAACCAATCTTTTCCGTTTGCTGTTGCGGAAGCATTAAAAGTAAAAAGGGTGTTGGAAGTTTATTTTGAATGTCCCAATGTCATTCCCGAAGGAAAGAATGCTTACGAATTCTGTTACCAACCTCAATTTGAAAAGATCGTAAAACAGTTATTGTAATACTGAAAATGAAAAGCAATAATAAACAACTGTTATTTAATTTTTATGATTATTGCATGGCCATTTAAGTTATAAATAACTACCCTGTCTGACATATTTTTCATCTCGTTTACATATATGGTTACCCCAGTGGTAGTATGAAAGCCATAGTCATCAAAAATGATCATTCCTCCAATGATCAGCCTGTCCCATATCCAATCCACTATATCTTTTGCAGACTGATAAACATCAACATCGATGTGACAAAGTCCGAATTTTTCATTATGGTCAATGTGATGGGCTGTTTCATTGGGAAATATCCCTGTTAAAATTTTGTAGTTGCCATACATATCTTTCATTAGGGTCTCCACGGTTTCAAAAGTTGTGTCAGCATGTTCTCCTCCATTATAAAAATCGTCCTTTTCCGATGCTTTAACAATTCCGGTAAAAGTATCTGCCAGATAAAATGGTGCAGCGGAATTCAATAATGCTAATCTTTTACTTATAATACCTGCTGTACCACCTTTCCAGACACCAACTTCCAAGAAACTAACTGAGTTATTTAGAGCATGTATTTCCCCCGTCAATTCCCATAACTCATAACAGCGGTAAAGATCAACGAGGGTATTATCTTTTATCCTGCTATATGTATTCTGAAAAGCAGCATCCTGAAGCCAAGGGGCATAATTAGCATAGGTCGTTATAAGTTCATATTGAAAATTACTGACAGAAAAATTTATTTTGGATTTATTGATGATCTGGTATCCAGCCTTTGAAAATAATTTTATTAAGAGTTTTTTCATCTATTTGGTTTTATGAATTTATATTTCATGGTATTTTGTAAAACCGTCATGGGCAGTTATAAATATTTGCTCTCCTGGGATAAAAACGCAGCTGCTGTTTCTGTATCTGCTTTATGAAATATACAGATGTCATAGTAAGCCAAAAGATTTTTTTCCGAAGATATGTAATTGTGCATATAAATTATCACCTCTGTGTTTTGCATATCGGTAGCCAGAACAAGATTTCCTTTATGATCGAAAAAAATAATTTTATTATACCCGAATTTTTCAAAAGAGAGTATTGTAGAAAGCCCGTCTTCATTAATCACTTTCATATTTTTCCGATTATACTCAAAAAATAATACGGGCTTATGCAGTAGAATGACCTCTGTAGCCCCCCTCAAAACAATCGTATCAAACCCTTCCACATCAACTTTTAATAATTTTAGTTGCCGCTTTGCAAAACCTCCCGAAGTTATTATCTCATCCAAAGTGTTGAATATGATCTGACGGTTCCCAGTTTCCTCTGGAATAATGGTAGTATTCCAGCCTGCATGTTGGAGGTTTACGTTTATACTTTGCGATTTCTCACCGAGATAAGATTTAATAATTGAAACATTTTGAAACTGCTGAATATTCTTTTGCAGAAATCCAAAACACACATCATCTCCTTCAACAGCTATAACTGGCAGATCAATTGCCGATTTCAGAACAGCTATTGTGTCGCCTACATTGGCCCCAACATCAATAACAGTCATACCTGGATATTTTTTAAACATCACAGCTGCCAGTCTTCCAAGCTGGCTGTTTAGTTCAGGGTAAATTTTATAATTGCCTAACTGTAAATTGTTACCCGGCATCACAATTGGATATTTACCAACCAATACAGAACTGTCCTTTTTAGTTTTTGGCATATAAGGGATACCTGTTTTTACAATATCGTACCCAAACCTGTTAAACAAATCCAAGATCATTTTCTTCATTATAAAAATATATTTAGCTTTTTAAATTATAAAGAATAAAACAGGCAAGCTTTAATTGCAATATTTCAATATAAAAGTCCTGTTTATGTATCTTCGCAAACTATATGTAAAACTTTTCTTTATGAAACTTCCGGTAATAAGTAAGTTAAAAAAACTACTTATTGGTTCCTTTTTCCCCTTTGTAAGGAGAAGCTATTCACAAAGTGGCGAAGATATAATTATTAGTGATTTGTTCCATCGTCTTCAGATATCAAATCCAACTTATCTTGATATTGGAGCAAACGAACCCGTATCGTTAAACAATACTTACAGGTTATATACCAGGGGCAGCAAGGGTGTATGTGTAGAGCCTAACCTGGTAATGTATAAAAGGCTCTTGCAAAAAAGGCCCAAGGATACCATAATTAATGCCGGCGTGGCTTTTAATGAAAAATGGGAAGCCGATTTTTATATTTTTCCTGCCCGGTTTCACGGATTAAATACTTTTTCCAAAGAAGAAGCTGAGTTTTGGGAGCATACCGGCAATGAAGAAATTGGCAGGCACAAACCTGAGCAGGTGATCAGGATGAAACTGATCGAAATTAATGAGATTATAGAAAAATATTTTACGGGGCATCCTAATTTGGTTTCGATAGATGTGGAGGGGCTTGACCTTAAGATAGCTAAAATGATCAACTTCGAAAAATATAAACCGGAAGTTTTTTGCCTGGAGACGTTGGGATTTGTTGAGGGAAACAAAGAGATCAGGAAAACGGATATTGTGGATTTCTTTACCGAAAAAGGTTATTTTGTTTACGCAGATACCTATATCAATACCATTTTTTGCCGCAGAGATGCTTATCAAAACCTGGCTTAACTGTTTTTTATAATAGCCTGTGCAGCCCTTTGGGCAATATGTCCCCAATTGAAATGACCGAAAAATGCAGTCGGAATGGATGCTTTGGAATCAATTGACATTAGCCGGACAGTAAAATTATCCCAATCATTGTCAGGTACTATTATTATTTTATTGCCGGTTATGGCTTCCGGTATTCCAATGGCACCGCTTTGGGAGCTGATAACAGAAAGATCATAACCCAATGCTTCTACAACTTTTGTTTTTATGCCGCCACCCTCTATTACCGGGTTAATAAAAATATCAGCTCCTTTAAAATAGAGGTTAATATCTTCTACAAAACCTGCATAAACCAGGTTCTTATCTCTGTAATCTGCCAGTCCGTTATAAACTGCAGGTAATTTATTGCCACAAATAATGATCTTATAGCTATAGTCTTCAGTTGCTAAAAGTTTCGGATTTATTTTTTCAAGAATAATATCCAGTGCATCCAGGTTTGGTTTATAACTCAGTGTGCCGTTAAAGAGCAAAATGTTATCCGACGCGTCGATGTTGTGCAGCTTACAAATTTGTTCTCTGGCCGATTGTTTATCTGCCGGGGCAGGCGCTTCACTTAATTCAAATCCATAGGTTATGGTTGTACATGTATCCGGAGTGAGTTTAAAATTTTCAATCGCATAATTCCGGTCATTGTCCTGAATAAAGAAATTGTGATTGGCGCTTTTATGGGTCATTTTTTCATAATACCATAAAATACCCCACCACCATTTGTTTAATGTTTTAAACCTCAGTGATTCTATATTATGTGAATGAACAACAAGTTTTACTTTGCAAAACCATTTTAATAAAATACCGAGCCAGCCATAATAAGGATGTTCAATAATAAGATGTGTAATTTTTTCTTTATTGATAATACGCCTTAATGTAAAAAAGTAAAAGGGATTAATATATCGGGCAGAAATATTGCTTAAAATATTTTTTATGGGATATCCTTCGGTGGTTGTTTGGGTATTTTCTTTTATAGTTACACAAATCAGATTTGTTTGTTTACTCAAATACCGGTTAAAAAAGGCGACACCTTTTTGCCCACCCATATCGGGAGGTAAAAATTTGTAGGAGACCAGGCTTAATATGTTTATAGCTTTATCCATTATTTTTTACGGCAATAATATTTACAAATGGTGCAAACCAATACCCCTTTTTACCGGATATTTTTATCAGCCTGTTTAAAATTCGGGCAATAAAATTCACAATACTATATTTATAATGGGTATCGCAAAAGCCGGCAGTATATTCAAATGTAAATCCTGCAGTTTGAATAATATCAGTATAATTTTTTCCGGTAATTAAATTTTCGGCCCATACACCGGTTTTACAATCGCAGGTATTGGTGCCTAAAAATTCAACTTCGGGAATTGGCTCTTTTTTAAAATAGCAATTTACAGCAAGTGTAAAATCTGCAAAGGCTCTTCCCCTGGTTAGTTTTACCAGTTGGTGAAGGTTTTCATCATTGATTGAAGGAACAAGCTCTTTAATATAGTCTGCCCGTTGTTTTTTATAATATTTTTTCTCTACTTGGTAGTGATGCCAATAATGTTTTAAACGCATGGCAATATTATAATAATTGGCTGTAGTGGTAGCATAACAAACGCTTGTAATATCTGCCTGATATAGCTTTGAGTAGAAGTTTCTTAATTTGTAAATATGTTCAACTACATTTCTCGTAGCTAGAATATCGAAGTGGATATCATTTGCCTTTCCATAATTAATAACCGCATCAATATCTCCCACAATATAATCTGTAATGGATATATCTAGTTTACTGCAAACTATTTTTGCATACGCCGCCCACTGTGAAAAATAATCATTAAAGTACACTTTTTTAAAACCAACAGATCCTGCTAATAAAAAAAGAGTTCCTAAGCCTGCGCCATAATCGATTAAAGTGATATCCTTAATTAACTTATTCGTTTTTTTTATAGCGTTATAAATTATGTCAGCACTGCTTTTAATTGAAAAAAACAATCGATTCCCAGAATGATGATTGGTAAAATAGTACTTTCCAAAATCATCAATATCTGTATCGTTAATTTGAAACGATAGTAATTTTGTATACAAACAATTGGCTTGGTCATTAATTAACCTAGATTCATTATCCGTAATGTCAATAAAACTATGTTTTTGATCTGTATCCAATAGAGTTATGCAACTTTAATATTATTCTTTATATTTTTTCTTGTTTTCCAAACCATAAAAAAACAAAATAAAACAAATAAAACCGAAAAAATGTTACTATAACGGGCTATTTGCTCTCCAACTCTGAATGATGTCGGGTTAAAAACAAATTCAATGTTATGCTTACCAGCTGGTATGGCAAGTCCCCTTAAGGCATAATCAGTTTTACAATAAGTTGTTTTTTTACCATCAATAAATACCTCCCATCCATTTGGATAGTATATTTCACTGAACACAGCAAACTGGTTACTAGTGGCATTGAACTCGTATTTTATTTGATCATTATTATTTTCTAATAATTTAATATAAGCAGTAGAATCATAAACTGGTGAGAAGGGAATAGCTGATTTAAATTTCTCGTCAACATATGCAACCTGCTTAGGATCAAATGTATTTAATGCATTCATTTCTTCATCAGCATTTTTAACAAATTTAATCTCCTTAATAAGCCAGCAATTGCCTAATGCAAATGGATTTATTAGAGCCTGTGTCTGTTTATTATCCTGTTGATCAGGTACAACAACATACTTCATATTTAGCATATTTAATACCGGAAAACTGTCTTTAATGCTCGGATTAGACCCCCATGCAGCTATGTTATTGTATATCTGTCTTTCAATAAGATCCTGATACAACCCTAATTTAGCCGGACTATAGCCTCCAATAGTATTGTGTTTATAAGATGCAATGGCATCATTAAATGAGGAACCTACAGACACAGAATAAGTTCCATTACCCGATGGAAAAGCTAGATTTAAAATTCGATAATATCCCGTATCATTTTTTAATTGAAGATCAGCGCGGGTATCGGCATAACTAGATTCCAAATCAGTTTGTTCAATAAAATTTTCTTCTTTTAAATATCTTTTACTAACTCCAAATAAATCAATCGTACAAAAAAAAATTAATACCCCATAAACAATTGCAGGCTTAATTTTGTTTTTAGCATAAAGAAGCAGCACGCCAATAGTCACCAGCATAAAGCCTATGGTTCTCCACATATCATTCAAGTAAAATGCCTGACGATCACTTTTAAGGGCATTAAAATACATTCTGGAAAAATCGGTTCCCTTGCCCTGTAAAGCATCATTTATATTTTTATTTAAATCAGTGGTAGCGGCATTATTATAGTCTGATAAGAAATAAAATAATGCTAAAACTCCTGCCATAGTGCAGGTAATATATAAGCACTTTTTAAAAAGTGGCCATAATTTATCTTTACCTGTTTGTAAAACAAATTCGTTTAAAAATATAACGCCTAATAATGTGGCAGATAATTGTGGAATGACCAATGCCATAGAAGGGGCCCTAAATTTTTTATAAAAGGGAAGATGATCAAAAAGAAAATAATTTACTGCTTCAAAGTTTTTGCCCCAGGATAGTACAATACCAAAAATAGTTATAGATACTAGCCACCACCTGTGTTCGCTTTTTGAAAAGAAAGCACCAAATAAAAACAGCAAACAAATAATGGCTCCTAAATAAACGGTTCCTTGTGTACTTAACAGTTCGCCCCAATACATGCGAGAGGATTGTGCAATTTGTTGTGCAAAGCCCTCTTGCAAGAACTGGGCATTTTCCTGCAATACGGTTATTGCTTTCGATTCATCGCCAAGGCCTTCGGCTGAGCTCCCCCCAAATGCATTTGGCACTAATAGAGTCATCGTTTCGGCCTTACCGTAACTCCATTGAAATGCATAGTCTTTATCAAGTCCACCCTTTGTTGCATTTTTTGTATTTTTTTGAGTAAGCTCGCTGCGTCCACCCCGCATGGTTTCTTTACTAAATTCGTATGTTGGCCAATAAATTAAAGCCACGGTACCCAACATAATGGCACCCATACTAATACTTAGTAAGCCAGAAATAACCAAGTGCTTTATTATTTTTTCTTTAATGCATTTGATCATAAATGGGATGGTCATAAATAGTACAATCAACAAAGTATAATACACAATTTGCTGGTGAAGCTGCCATAGTAGAAGAATGCCAGATATTAATAACAAAGCGCTACCTAACCAATATTTCTGTTTAAATATTAATTGTATGCCAGCTAATACTGCAGGTGCATAAGCCATTGATAGTAGTTTGGTATCATGCCCACCAGCAATTAACACTGGGTTATAAGAGCAATAACCATAGGCAATTCCACCTAAAATACCAATCCATGGGTTAAGGCCAATTACAATACAAAGAATGTAAAAACATAGGGATGCTAAAAACAAATAAAACACGGGGTTCGGTAATCCCAATGTTATTATATTCTGAACATGCTGCAGGTGTATATTCATCGGTTCTTTAGGTCCTAATGCTATTTGATAAGTTGGCATACCACCCATCATGCTATTGGTCCATTTTGGAAAATATCCATGCTTTTCTTTAAACTCAAAAGATTGTTGAGCCATCGCTTTCCATTGTATTACATCGCCCTGTTGCACAACTTTTCCCTCTAGTGCCGGCTTTGTTATTAAGATGGATAGTAATAAAAAAATAATGATGGCTGCAATATGTGGCAGCGCCTGCTTAAAATTGATTTGCTTCATAATTAGTTTTTACTTTGGCAAAATAATGCTAAAAAAATTAAATAACAGTTGTTATTGAGAGTATTACAGCACTTTTCAATATAAAAAAGCCACTGTTAAGTGGCTTTTTTATATTGAAAATATATTTATTAGTTTCCCATTCCCTGAGAAGCATTCTGCATACTATCCATTTCTCCTTTCATACTTTTCTTTTTAAATAGCGATACATCAAATTTACCAAAACGGTAATTAAAGTTTAATCGCAGTACTTGAGGGTCTCTTCTGCGATTGTTATCCTGAACAAAATACCTCGATTCTGAATGTGTGGCATAAATCTTTGTTCTAAAAATATCATTCATTTGAAAGGTTAAAGACGCGGCTTTATTTTTTAAAAACTCTTTTTTAATGGCAATATCCATACTGTAATTTGGTTTAATATACCCTTGTGTACCTATTTGCGTGCCGCCAAACATACCTCCCATACCTCCCATACCGCCACCACCGCCTCTACTACTTGGAGGTAAAATGGTTTTAGCCTGATAATCACCCGAAAATTGTATTGAGTAATTATTAGGCAGTGTAAATGAATTATTTATTTTTCCAAACATACTAAACTGATCGTTATTAACACCTCCTGCTTGTGCGCCAGCCTTTAATGTAGCATTATACAGATTAACATTGATCGTAAAATCCCACCATTTGGTAAACTTAGTTTTGGTTGTAAGCTCCAATCCTATATTGTAACTAGTATTGGCGTTAGCAAAAGAAGTAATTAAAACCGTGTCGGGCTTTGCATTTGGATTAGGATTTTTATCCCTGTACTGGTAATTAGTTATTAAATTATTCGTATTTTTTAAATAAACAGTGGCTAAAAAATTTGTTAATTTAGAGAATTGATTTTGATAAGATACTTCAGCCAGATTTGTAAACTCTGGTATTAAATTTGGATTACCAATAGATAAGTTTAAGGGGTCTGCAATATCGTAATTAGGAATTAGTTGAAAAAAATTAGGTCTATTTATTTTACGGGAATAGTTTACCTGTAAATCAGATTTATCATTAAGCTTGTATGTCATAAATAAACTAGGAAACAAACTGAAGGGGTAATCATTTTTAAATTTCTGATTATTACTCATTAACGAACCAGTGTAATTTGAACTTTCTGTTCGTAGGCCAAGTTGGTAAGTAAAGCTTTTTATTTTTTGACTAAAAGTAGCATATGCGGCATACACTTCGTCGGAAAATTCATAATTATTACTAAATCCAGGAATTAAAATAAACTGTCCATTTAAATCCTTCAAATAGTTTGATGAATTGCTTACATAGTTTCTCACTGCACCTCTAATACCCATTTCTAATTTTAAGTTTTCTGAAATTGGGTTTACAAAATCTGATTGAGCAGTAAAAAATTTAGTTGTACCTCCGCCCATAGTTTGCTCCATAATTGGCAAAGTTTTAGGAGCTAAAGGTAATGTCGGGTAAAAGTATTGTGTATTGTAATATCCTGTATTGTCACTTACACTTTGATTGTAGTTTGCATCTACTGTCCATTCTTTATTTGGTTTTGCAAAATTGTGTTTAAAACTAATGTTTGTTCCAATGTTTCTAAAGCTAAATGAGGTATTGCTGTTTCTAAAACCCATATCATACAGAAGGTTATTGTTTTTGTATAATGTATCTCTTTGTATGTTAATTAAATCAGTGTTATCAAATTTTCCGGTTACATAATTAGTACCAATGGTTATGGTATTTCTGTTGTCAATAAAATAATCAAATCCGCCTCTTAAAAAAGCAAAATATCCTGTACTTAATGGATTATTAACTTGTTTAAAAACAGCACTTGTATCATTGTATAAATAATTAGTTCTTTCGCTGTTAGCTGTACTAATCGATTTTCTTGTATTAATTCTAGCCCTGGCAAAAAAGTTTATTTTACGCTGCTTTATGTTAATGTCACCTCCAAAACCAGGTCGTGATCGGGAATCAATACTCGCATTAATATTGCCGTTGTATCCTGCCTTAGGATTCTTTTTCATTACAATATTTAAAATACCTGCACCGCCACCACTGGCATCAAATTTAGCTGATGGATTGGTTATAATTTCTATACTAGCTATCTCACCAGCAGGTATCTGCTCTAAAGTAAGTGTAGTGGGCCTGCCATCAACAAATATTTGTGGTGCAGCATTGCGTAAAGTGACATTGCCATCTATATCAACATTAACAGAGGGTACACTTTTCATTACATCTACCGCCGTGCCTCCAATACTAGTAAGATTTTTTTCAACATTAAAGATTTTTCGATCAATACTCATTGTAAAAATCCCCACGCTTGCAGTAACAGTTACATTTTCTAGTTGTTGCAAATCCGGACTTAAAGTAAGGTTACCCAAATCTTTATCAACTCCATTTAGCATACTGCTCATGTCGCCATTTTTTGCGCCTGACATATTAATAGCGAAAGCGAGTTTTGTTTCATAAGACTTAAATCCTATAGCTGTAATTTTAAGTTTATACTGCCCCATAATATTTAGGTTTTCTAAACTAAATTCACCCTTTTTATTGGTTAGCATACCAGCAACTACTACATCTTTACGGTTTTTGGTAAGGGTATCTAATTTGTTTTGTGTTAGTAATACTGACGCTGCTTCAAGGGGTTTATTACTAACCGATTCTAGCAATTTACCATAAAAGTGACCTAGGTTCATATTTTGTCCGCCCATTTGTCCACGACCTGTATAACCTCCAGGCATTTGTGCTTGGGTTGATAAAATGCTCATCAAAAATGTACCAGCTAGTAAAAATTTAATCATAGGTATCATTAGATTTTTTTCTTTTAGTTAAAAAATTAATTCGCAAAATACCATCTTAAAACTCATAATAATTACAACTAAAATGATGAGCGGTATTTTAAATAGGAGAAAGAAAAAGGTATTAACAAATTATTGGCTAAAAAGTTGTGAATTAATAAAAAGTTGTATTAATCCTATAAGTAAACCAATAAATGCACCTAATGCCTGCATTTTTAGTAATTGTTTATTCGCCGATTTATAAAATAATATTTCGAATTTTTCTATAGACAGTTCCGAAATTTTTTGGGTAATTAATTTTTCTATGTTAATGTCATTTTCGAGCTTGTGTAAATAGCTGTCCATTAAAATAGGAAAAAGAGTTTCTAACTCAATCAAAAAAGCAATTTTAAGTTGATTAATAGTTTTATCGCCAATGAGCATAGAAATCATTGGAAGTGTATCTTTTAATCTTTCTCTCAAAAAAATATCGATATGGGTTTCTATTATGGGTTTTATTTTATTAAAACTTTCAGAATCATTAATTTTTTCATGTAAAATACTAAATGGAAATAATTGGGTACTAACTAGGTTCCCAATTATTTTGGCAATTTTTTTTTTGTTAGCAGGTAAGATGCCCTGGATTGTAAAACCGGCAGCTGTGATGGGTAAATGCGGATGAAAAAGCAACTTAATGATGACCCATAACACAATCCATCCGGTAAAGCTGGATAAGACCAAGGGTAAAATGTATTGCATCAAGTACATTAAAATTCTTTTTAGCATACAAAAATAAGCGATTATCATAGGCTGTTCAAAATGTATTTTGAAGGAGCAAGCTTTTTCTTTATTTTTGCTGACATATAAAATGGTAGTCGTAGCTCAGTTGGTTAGAGCATCAGATTGTGATTCTGAGGGTCGGGGGTTCGAGCCCCCTCGATTACCCTGACTAAAGTTCCCTGTTACATCAGGGAACTTTAGCTTTAGGTCTATATTCTGGGATTATAGTGGCGATACAAATTATTTACATAATCATACATCTAATCATTTCCAATAACTATGACGAAACTATTATCCAAAAATCTGCTTTAACAAAACATTATTCAAATAGATACGTACCGTATCTAAAGAAAGAATAATTTTTTCTTTATTTTTACAAAATGCAGAAAATTACACAATTTATGATGAGTAAAAAATTTATACCAGTTATACTAGTTCTTAGTGCGGCCAGTTTTTTTTTGGCGTTTCAATCCCAAGGTAAATCAGATAGAGATGACCCTAAATCTAAATACACAAAAGTTATTAAAAATGTGGGTTTATTACTTGAGCAAGGACATTATAGTCCTAAACCTATTGATGATAAATTTTCGAAACTAGTTTTAAATAAATTTATTGAAGAGCTTGATGGCGATAAGAATATTTTTTTAGCAGGGGATATAAATGGCTTTAATAAATTTGAAAATAAAATTGATGATGAAATACACGGTGCCGAATTTCTCTCTTTTTTCTTTATCAGTAAAGTATATATAATACATTTAAAAGAAACAGCTAATTTATATAAGGATATTCTTAACAAGCCCTTCGATTTTACAAAAGACGAAGAGGTTATGCTTGATAGGGAAAAGTTAACAAATCCTAGAACCGAATCCGAAAGAAAAGCTATCTGGATAAAACGCTTAAAGTATTTAACTTTAGAAAGGTATAATTCGTTACTTGAGGAAAGAGAGAAGAGTACTAATAAACCTGATTTTAAATTTAAAGCAGACTCTACGCTAGAAAGGGAAGCAAGGGTAGCTATACAAAAACAAATTGGGCGTTATTTTGCTACTAAAATTACACGTGAAAATGAGGCGGAAAATTTTAGCACATTTGTTAATGTAATTACCGGCACGATGGATCCCCACAGTAATTATTTTGCTCCTGTTGATAAACGTACGTTTGACGAATCGTTGAAAGGTAGTTTTTATGGTATTGGAGCACAGCTTAAAGAAGACGATGGTAAAATAAAAATATCGATGCTTATCTCGGGAGGTCCGGCATGGAAAAGTGGAGATTTAAAAGTAGAAGATGAAATTATAAAAGTGGCCCAAGGTAATGAATCACCTGTTGATGTTACAGGATACGCAGTTGCCGATGCTGTAAAATTAATAAGAGGTGCAAATAAAGGATCAGAAGTAAAATTAACGGTAAGAAGGATGGACGGCGCTGTAATCGTTATATCTCTACGTAGAGATGAAATAAAATTAGATGATACCTTTGCAAAAAGTTTTATTATACAAAGCGATCATAAAATTGGGTATATTTATTTACCTGAGTTTTATATTGATTTTAATAACCCTAAAGGATCTAAGTGCTCAGAAGATGTAGCTAAGGAAATTGTAAAACTAAAAGCAGAAAATGTAGATGGTATTATTATGGATTTACGTGGCAATGGCGGCGGATCTTTACCTGAAGTGGTAAAGATGGTTGGATTGTTTATTGAAGATGGACCAGTTTGTGTTGTAAAAGGAAGAGAAGAAAAACCATATCAATGGAAAGATAAAGATAAATCTGTTTTGTACAGAGGACCTTTAACCGTAATGGTAGATGAATTTAGCGCTAGTGCGTCGGAAATATTTGCCGCAGCTGTACAAGATTATAAACGAGGTATTATTATTGGTAGTACATCTACTTATGGCAAAGGAACAGTACAACGTAGCATTGAACTAAATCCCGAAAGAGAAAATTCACTTTTTACTAATAATGAACTAGAAGACCTAGGCTCTGTAAAACTTACCCTACAAAAATTTTATCGTATCAATGGTGGAGCTACTCAACTTAAAGGAGTAACACCAGATATTATTATCCCTGACAGAATGGAATATTTAAAGTTTCGCGAAAAAGATAATACATCTGCATTGGCTTGGGATGAAATTGATAAATCTGATTATAAAACTTGGGTAAGTACCATCAGTAATGATATAGTTGTTAAATATAGTGACAAACAAATAGCTAATAATGCCACGTTTAATAAAATAAAAGAAAGTATTAGCTGGTTAGAAAATTATACCGATAAACCAACTTCTTTAAATTTAATTAAATATCAAAAAGAGCAAAAACAGTTTAAAGCAAAAATTATAGAACTCGATAACCTGTATAAGATTAATAAAGAAATGAGCGTAAAGAATATTACTACAGATATGTCTGTAATAAATGCAGCTGAAGATAAAATTGAAAAAAATAAACAGATGCTAAAACGAGTTAGTAATGATATTTATATTGATCAAACAGTTAAAATTATGAACAATATGGTTACTCAAACAGCTACAGCAAATCGCAATTAAGTTTTAATTATATCAAAATAAAAATTCAATTCACTAAAAGGGTGTATTTTTTAGTTTGGTAGATATCTTTCTTCTATAATTTTTTTGTGGTGGTTAAAATGCCCGAGTATAATAAAACCGATACTATTTACAGTAATTTTGTTGTTATTGGATATGCCTGAAAAAGTCATTACTTCAGCTGAAAAACTATTAAATAAACATTCGGTGGAAAGCCTTACTGCAATAAATTCTTCTACAAGATATAACCATTCACGTGCATTTGCATTTGAATTGGCGGCGTAAATATTTTCATCAAAGCCAGGCAAAGAAACAATTTCTTTTCTTGAAAAACATAAAGCCCGGTAACTAAAAATCCTTTCTGTGTCAATGATATGCTGTAATAGTTCCTTTAGTGTCCATTTAGCTGATGCATAAGCCTGTTCAGACTTTTTCGCTGTTATGTTTATTAACAGGTCTTTAATAATCGGTAATTGGTTGCTAAAAGCGGTTGATAAATCCGACTCAATAACCTGATCTATATATTGTTTAAAATAAATCGGGTAAGTATTAGGAGCTGGCTTTGGCATAAAAAATATATTAATAAATTATATTGGTAAAGAGGATCAAAAAAAACATTAAACCTAAAACCACCTTTCAGTTACTGAAAGGTGGTTTTAATAGTTATCCTTTTTTATTTTTTATCATTTTTGCATTTGGGATGGGTTGGCCTATTTTTTCACCAACTAAAGTAGCGGCTATTTTTACTGCTTCGTAGGCATTTACAATGCCACCGGTTTTACAAAGTGTACTCATGTAAACCTTGTCATCGCTACCAGGCTTGTTAACTTTTATTGTTGGTTGTTGCGCCGATTTTTCAATCACATATTTCAGCTGTTTTGCTGATAGAGTAGGGTAGTATGTTAGTGTTAATGCCGCAATGCCTGCTACTAAAGGGCAAGCCATACTGGTGCCGCTTAAATTGCCATAATTGTTTTTTCCAGGCAATGTAGAATATATTTTTGCGCCAGGAGCAAAAATATCTACCTCAGTTTTTCCGTAATTGCTAAAAGATGCAGTAAAGCTACCTGAAGTAGGCTCGGCACTGGCACCAACCGTAATTGTATTGCCTGCTCTACCTCCGTTTACATAATCTGGATTAGGAAAATTGTATACGCTGTCAATATTTTTTGCATGATTACCGGCAGCGTGTACCAGCAAAACATTTTTACTTTCCGCATAGGCAAAGGCTTCATCAACCCATTGCTTTTGTGGCGAGTAATTTTTACCAAAACTCATAGTAATAATTTGTGCACCATTATCAACAGCATAGCGAATTGCTAATGAAATATCTTTATCGTGCTCATCTCCATCGGGTACAACAACCAATGACATAATATGTACATTATCTGCTATTCCATCCATACCCTTTTCATTATTACGCTTTGCACCAATAATGCCTGCACAATGGGTTCCATGCATGGAAAAATCAGTCATAACATCATTATTGCCATAGCTTCGGTCGTTTAAATTTGTTTCATCATCCCCCACAATATTCTTACGATAGGGTTCGGGTATTTTATTTTTTGCCTCTACTTTTCTTTGCTCTCCTTCAATATATTCTATATAATCGTTTAACCCATCAATAAATTCTTTAACCGTCTGGTCTAACATATTATTCTCTTTCATTAGTCCTAGTATTTCATTTTTTCCTCTTTTTTCAGTAAAAGATTTAGTTACATAGCCATTCAACTCATTACCTGTAAAAGTATCCTTGCCAATTGCAATTTTTAAAATGCTATCGCTGCTTATTAAAGAATTATGTAACGATTTTAAAGCAGGAATATCCATATTCGCAAATTGGTCTTCTTCAGTTTCATTACCTTTTATTTCTGCTTTTGCTCGTAAAAACATATTGTATTCATATAAGTCGGACTTAGATAAGGTAGTTTTATCAATTTCTTTATTATCCCATTTATTTTTTAACCCATAATAAACACGACCTCTTTCATCACTATCTACTTTTACATTTCGTCCATCTCTACCCCCTAAAAAATTCCATCCATGCACATCGTCTATATAGCCGTTATTGTCGTCATCTTTTCTATTATTGGGTATTTCTTTTGGGTTAACCCAAATCACTTCTTTTAAATCTTCATGTAAGGTGTCGATACCGGTATCTATTACCGCAACAATAACCGTTTTGCTTTTTAATTTATTAGTTTTTAAAAACTGGTATGCTTTATCAGCACTTATGCCATAATAACCATCTGTTTCCTTATCCATCATATGCCAGCTGTTGGGTATCGTGTTATTTTGGGCAAATGAACTAACTACTAGAAAAACAAGGGGGATAAAAATTTTATAAACCTTATTCATAATTTAATATTTGTTTAGACAAAAGTAAATGGTATGATTAAAATAGCCATATCGATTATATTTATTTGAAAAATTTTATAGATTAAATTTGATACCCTGCGCCAAAGGCAATTTATCGGTATAATTAATGGTGTTAGTTTGTCGGCGCATGTAAACTTTCCATGCATCGCTGCCACTTTCGCGACCACCACCGGTTTCTTTTTCGCCGCCAAATGCACCTCCAATTTCGGCTCCAGAAGTACCAATGTTTACATTAGCAATTCCACAATCGCTGCCAAGTTGTGATAAAAAATACTCCGCCTGCCGTATATTGTTGGTCATGATGGCAGATGATAAACCTTGTGGAACACCATTTTGCATAGCTATCGCTTCATCAAGTGTTTTGTATTTCATAATGTATAATATGGGCGCAAAAGTTTCGTGTTGCACAATGGCGAAATTGTTTTTTGCTTCAGCAATGCAAGGTTTAACATAGCACCTACTTTCAAATCCCCTACCTTTTATAATACCGCCTTCAACTATAAATTTGCCACCTTCTTCTTTACACTTTTCAATGGCTTGTAGATACATTTTTACTGCATCTTTATCTATTACCGGACCTACATGATTTTTTTCATTTAATGGATTTCCAATTTTTAATTTACTATAGGCGTGTATGAGTTTTTCTTTAAATTTATTGTATTTTTTTTCATGAATAATTAACC
>CAMBEI010000024.1 GCA_945865645.1 Chitinophaga pinensis
GAAAACTTTTTATTGCGGTGCCTAATTACTATTGCGATGATGCAACTACTTATAAAGAATATTGGGCAGCCTATGATGTACCCCGTCATCTATATCATTTTTCGCCACAAAGTATGGAAAAATTATTGTCGATACACGGACTAAAAATTATTAGTATTAAACCAATGTGGTTTGATAGCTTTTATGTAAGTATGCTGAGCGAGCAATATAAATATGGCAAAGTAAGTATGATCAAAGCTATTTTTAATGGACTTATATCAAATTTTAAAGCATGGGGAGATGTGAGAAAATGTAGCTCGATTATTTATGTTATTAGTAAGTAGTTTTTTATAATTAAAGACTTTCCTGCCTTGAGTTGTGCGCTCTTAAAAACTTATATAATTAGTTTTATAAAATTTAGAAGATTAGCTTAGCAAAGTAAGAACTAAAAATCTCAACTCGAGATCGGGTAATTAATTTAATTTTAACTCAAACATCTTAGGCCATCGTTTCCCAGTTATAAGAAATTTTTTTGTTGAAGAATCATAAGCAATGCCATTAAAAAAATCCGTTCGGTCTGTTATTTTATCAGCAAAAAATTTTTCTTTTATGCCGGTAAAATCCATTTTGCCTACTACAAATCCGCTTGCCGGATCTATCTTAACAATAATATCTGATTGATAAATATTGGCAAAAACCCAGCCTTCAATATATTCCAATTCATTTAAGTTATAAACCGGACTTCCATTTTCCGTTACACCAATAGTGCTCTTTAATCTGAAATCATCTGCATTTACAAAATATAGTTTTGCCGATCCGTCGCTGATGATTAAATCGTTTCCGTTGTTGGTTAGTCCCCATCCTTCATAAGGCCATTTTATAGTTTTCACCGGCGTCTCAATATTAGGTACATCATACACATAAACTATATTATTCTTCCAGGTTAATTGATACAGTTTGTTTTTAAATATGGTAATGCCTTCTCCAAAAACAGAAGTACTGCCCATCATGTGTTTCTTTTCTATTTTACCGGTTTTATAATCTGTAATTCTTACAGAGGATGCTTCAAAATCACCAGTACTTTCATACAGCTTACCATTATAAAATTCGAGTCCCTGAGTATAGGCACTGGTATCATGTGGGTATTCAGCCACAATGGTATAAGGGATAGCAGTTGTTTTTGCAGGAACAATTCCGGGATCTAAAGGGCCATCAGTATCATCCTTATTTGAACAGGCTGCTAAAATAACCAATGTAAGAATAGCTGAATATTTTTTCATCATTTTTATTAAAAATATAAACAAAAATAGGGAACTGTTTTGTTGCAACAACCCTTGCGTTATAAAAGAATGTAAATATTTAGTTAACTGTTAACCCGTTTTTCTGTTTTGATGTAATGTATATTCCTTTCTTTTAAGTAATTAAGCATAAAATTAAAACAAGGTTCATCTTTACCAAACAACTCAGGCGGAAAAACACCTTTTGCTGTAAATAGTTTTTCAATTAGCATATTTAAGGCTGCCGTACAGGTATAGCCTGTTGTGCGACTCATTGAGGAGGTTTGTGTTACTGTATCATATTCATCATATAGATCGTAACAAATCATTTTTTCGGTATTAATTATTTTTATCTTCATCAGCGTAAATTCGGCTTCATTTTCTCCCAGTTTCCACTGGTCAAATAAAAGGGCTGAAGTAAATTGCAGAGGGGAAATAGATTGTCCTTTTAAATTTATAGGCTCCGATTTTAAAAATCCGGCTTTAATCAAACCCTGCATCAATGAAATATGTCCCGGGTAACGCAATGTTTTTTCTTTCATGTTGGGGATATGCCCCATAGTAAATAAAATGGAACGCAGGCCATCTGTATTAAAAGATTCGAGGGTGCCGACCTTTTCAAAATCAATGAGCTCTGCATCGCTTAGTGCAGGTTTGGTTAAAATATGACTGTTCTCAACATAACGGGCGGGCCTTGTGTATTCTTCAAGTACATCAATAGGAGAGAAAGGCGCTTTATATTCAAAAGGATAAACTCTTTTTAAAGGGAGTCCGCCTACCAGGCACTCAAAATTATTGATTGTCATCCGCTCATTATGATAACCTAAAATTAAATTACTCATACCCGGCGCAACACCACAATCAACAATAGCCGTAACCTGATTCTCTTTGGCCAATTCATCTAATCCCAAAGCATTCTCGGGGAAAAAAGAAATGTCTACCACATTTTTTTTTGCGTTGATGATGGCTTCCAGAGTCAGATATCCCATAAAACCCGGTACGGCAGAAATTACAAAATCGAATCCCTTTAACATGGATTCGTAATTGCTGTAATTACTCAGATCGATTTTGATGGTTTTTATGGTATTATTTTTTTGGGTAAGCAGTTGCAGTGCATGACCACTTACATCAAAAGAAGTTACTTTGTATTTTGCAACTAAATCCATAGCCATGGCACGTCCTACCATACCGGCTCCTAATATTGCTATTTGCATAAATAATTTTTTTTAATCCTTTTAAAGGAAATGATTAAATAAATTCCATCAGCCTGAGTCTGTCGAAGGCCGGTTAGCTAAATGTATTGCTCCGGCATTAACAAGATCAGGCAGAAACTTCATTTAAGCAATGGACGCAGTTCCATTCATCATAATAGATATATAGGCTGAGAGCCTGTAGAAATGTGCGGATGTTGTTTTTATAATCAAACTTTATTTTTCTTAATCTTCAAAGTATAACTGATGGATGTCTTTTTACTTCTTACTTACAAACTTTATTTCAGCAATCAAATTTTTTGCTTCAGCAAATTTATCAACTATAAACATGACATAACGGATATCAACCATAATGTTGCGGCAAATAGAGGCATCGTAATTAATGTCACTCATCGTGCCTTCCCAAACCCGGTCAAAATTTAAACCAACCAAATTGCCATAGGCATCTAATGCCGGACTACCCGAATTACCTCCTGTGGTGTGGTTGGCTGCAATAAAACATACGGGCTGACGGCCATTTACACCCCATCTGCCGAAATCTTTTTTATTGTATAGATCAATCATTTTTTTGGGGAGGTCAAATTCATAATCGCCAGGAAGATATTTTTCCATCACACCATCCATATAACTTTGAAACTCATATTTTACGCCATCTCTGGGTTGGTAATTTTTTACATTGCCATAGGTAACTCGCAGGGTGCTGTTGGCATCGGGATAAAATGTTTTTTGAGTAAACGCATCCATCTGGGCCTGCATGTATGTGCGTTGTAACCGGTTAATATCAATCTGCAGTGAATTCAATGTAGGCGATACATTGGTTACATAAGTTTTAAAAATATCGGTATAAAGCTGCCCGGCAACATCTGCTTTAATAGCTGCAACAGCCTCAGCCATACTGCCATTAAGCATTTTTTTTATTTTATCAAATGAATTGAATGCCGTTTGGGAGTAGACCGATTCTGATAAAGCGGTAAATGAATTTCCTTTTTCTATCAGTATAGCCTTAAATGCTGGAGAAATATAATCCGCCTGTTGATCTTTACAATACAAGTCCATTAGTGATTCAAACAATTTCTGATCAACGGCCACATTATATTCTTTAAAAGAATCTTCTAATTTATTTAATACTTCTGCTTTGCGTTTAATATAGGTTTCCTCATCCTTTGAATATGCCGTAAGCAGTGAATTCATGTCTGCAGAAATACCCCATAATTCTACTTTCGGTATAATTTCATTGTAATAATCACGTGCATAAGCATAGGGTTCAATGTCGGTATAAGCCTGTTTAAGATTTTTAAGCAGGTCCATATATGCCATATTCAGTTCAGGCTTACTTAAAACAATTTTTTCAAAACTGTCTTCCTGCTCTTTTCTTTTGGCAACGGCATTTGTTTTTGTTAGTCCCAGTATCTCGCCCTGCCATTTTTTCCAGGCATTGGAGATAGAAGCATATTTTGCAGCGTATTGTATTTTTATTACTTCATCCTTACGCATAAAGCCATCAATAACTTGTAATGCTTTGGTACGAATGGCAATTTTTGCAGGATCACTTACATTAACTGTTTGTTCAATGGCACTGCTATGCAGGTATTCATTGGTACGGCCCGGAAAACCAAAAACCATGGTAAAGTCGCCTTCTTTAACACCATCCAAAGAAATGTGTAAAGCACGTTTTGGTTTATATGGTACATTATCAGCGGAATAGGCAGCTGGCTTATTATTTTTATCTGCATAAATTCTAAACATCGAAAAATCACCGGTATGTCGGGGCCACATCCAGTTGTCAGTATCTTTTCCAAAATTACCAATGGAAGATGGCGGAGCACCAACCAAACGGATATCCCTATATGTTTCAGTAACAAATAAAAAATATTTATTGCCATCAAAAAACGGGCGGATTAGCAGATCCTGGTAGGATTCTTTTTTTACCGAAGTTTTTAGGGCCGCAATATTTTTATCAATAGCACTTTGACGTTCCTTTTCTGTTAAGATGTTTGTGATGCCATTAAAAATGGCTGCGGTGATATCATCAATGCGAATGATAAAGGTGGCAAAGAGGCTTGGGTTTTTTAACTCCTGCTCGTGATTATAGGCCCAGAAGCCATCTCTTATATAATTATTTTGTATAGAAGAATGATTTTGTATGGCATCAAATCCACAATGGTGATTGCTTAACAGTAAACCCTTATCAGAAATAACTTCGGCTGTACAAAAACCACCAAAACTAACAATGGCGTCTTTTAAACTGCCTTTGCTGATATTATAAATGTCGGCGGCATTAATTTTCATGCCCATGCGCTTCATTTCTTTTTCATTAAGAGATTGCAGTAACTGGGGTAACCACATGCCCTCTTCGGCAAAACCCTTGTAAAAAATAGAAATACTGATGAGTAATAGCAGACAATATTTTTTCATTGTACAAATTTTAATTCTGCAATTTAAGTAATTAAAAATGCTTTCGTTGAGTCAGGATAATTTATTGTGGACTTAATGATCATTTTTTAACCCTTTATTAGCATCCATGGACTTATTTTTGTTGTATATTAAATAAAAAATGATGAAAAAATATATCGGCATAATCGCCCTCTTTTTTTTTAGTTTTCAGACTGTAACGGCACAAGAGATTAAAAAATTATTTGAAAAAAAAATGCAGATTGTATCTCCAACATCTTTAACGCCTAGTAATGATGATATTATTAATGGATTAAAGGAAGCACTTCGTCTGGGAGCCGATAGTAGCAGCAAAAAATTAAGTCAACTTGATGGTTTTTTTGGAGATGCGGCTATAAAAATATTAATGCCTGAAGAAGCTAAAAAAATGGAACGTACACTGCGTAATGTTGGCATGGGGGGGGTCGTAGATAAAGCCATCCTTTCTATGAACCGGGCTGCCGAAAATGCTGTAAATGGAATAGGGAGTATCTTCTTTAATGCCATAAAACAAATGAGTATTACAGATGGGCTACAGATTTTGCGTGGCGGCGATTTTGCTGCAACAGATTATTTAAAATCCACCACAACCAAAGAACTTTCCGAAAAATTTAAACCCATTATTGAAGCATCATTATTAAAGGTAGATGCTACTAAATATTGGAAAGATGTTTTTACTGCTTATAACCGATTTTCTAACAAATCCGTAAATTCGGATCTTACTAAATATGTTACAGACAAAGCATTAAGCGGCTTGTTTTATAATATAGGGATGGAAGAACAAAATATTCGTAAAAACCCCGCAGCACAGTTAACAGATGCTATTAAGAAGGTGTTTGGTGTAAAGTAATTATTAAGTATTTTTACACATAAATTGCCACTCCGTAGAAACGGAGTGACTTTTAACGATTGCTTGCTATATGAAAAATTTTAATTTCTTTCTTTGCTGAATGGTTCAGCGTGATGGCCAATTAATGATTGATTGCTTCCTTTAGTGGTTATTTGCTTTATGAATTAACCATCTTTGTATCACAAAACTAAGTTGGGTATTTTTATATACCTAATCAACTTAATGTTAATTCTATTATGCTAAAAGTATTTTAAATTAATTTAATCCTTTGACAGTAGAGCATTACAGTAAAATGAGTTTATGATGTCCAACCGCTCAGCCGACATATTATTTCAACTGATTCAGTCGCTCGAAAAAGCGGAAAAGCGGCATTTTAAGCTTTATATAAAGAGAAGTTCATCCAGAGAAGATCTTAAGATTATACAACTTTTTGATGCGATTGATAAATCAAAAGACTACGTTGAGAAACAAGTAATAAAAAAACTACCGTATATTGAAAAGCCCCAGTTTGCTAATTTAAAAGCACATTTGTATAAAGAATTACTCGCTAGTCTACGATTATTAAAAAGCACAGAAAGCATCGATTTGCAATTGCACGAACAATTAGATTATGCCCGCATTCTTTACAATAAAGGATTATTTCTGCAGAGTTTAAAAATTTTGGAAAAAGTGAAGGATCTGGCTAAAACGTATCATCAGGAAAGTTTTTTAATACAGGTCATTTCGTTAGAAAAGAAAATAGAAACCCTTCATATCACCAGAAGTGGTGAAAATGCAGCAATCCGGTTAACACAGGAAGCGAATGATGTAAATGAGCAGCGTACCAGTATTACAGCCTTATCTAATTTGGCGCTGCAATTATATCAGTGGTATGTAAAACATGGTCATGCCCGAAATGAAAAAGATGAAAAAGGGGTGAAACAGTTTTTTAAACAAAATCTGCAGATAGGTATAAAAAAAATAAACGGGTTTTATGAACGGATGTATTTGTATCAAAGTTATTGCTGGTATGCTTTTATTCGTCAGGATTTTTTAATGTATTATCGCAACAGTAAAAAATGGGTTGAACTTTTTAATGATGAGCCTCTTATGATTTCTGTAGAAACTGGTCATTATATCAAGGGCATGCATAACTTATTAACAGCAAATTTCAATTTAAGAAACTACAAGCAGTTCGATAATTATTTATTTGAATTCGAAAAATTTACTTTAACCAAAGCTGCCAAACAACATGATAATTTTAGGATGCAGTCTTTTGTGTATTTAACTAGTGCTAAAATAAATAAGCATTTAATGAAGGGGTCGTTTAGCGAAGGCATAAAACTAATGCCAGTTATTAAACAAGGGTTAGATGAATTTTCATTATATATTGATAGGCACAGGGTGCTAGTAGTGCAATACAAAATGGCTTTGTTATATTTTGGAAATGGTAATTATGAATTGTCTATCGATCACCTGCAACAGATTATCAATGGTCCGATGGATATTCGCATAGACCTACAGTGCTATGCTCGCCTGCTTCACCTTATGGCACATTTTGAACTTAATAATAATGCTATTATAGAATCGTTGATTAAATCGGTTTTTAGGTTTATGTCGCGTATGGAAAACATGACTATAGTAGAGGAAGAGATGTTTAAATTTTTGCGCAATAATGTGTTTGAATCAGCAGAAAAATTAAAACCCGGGTTAAAAAAATTATTACATACCATCAAGCAGTTTGAAAAAAATCGCTATGAAACTAGGGTGTTTTCTTATCTTGATATTATAAGTTGGGTAGAAAGTAAAGTATATGATATGCCGATGAGTGCAGTGGTAAATGAAAAATATATGAATAGCAGACACCACTAACAATTATTAAACTTTACTCAATAATTAGTTGTTATTATACTTTATAATTACTGTGGATGTTATTTTTTTTAACTAAGTACAATTGCTTAATCAAAATTACTTCGTTAATTTAAACATCTATTGCCTCGCCATAAGCTACTGCAGTTGCTTCTTTCATGCCTTCACTCATGGTAGGATGGGGGTGAACCGAATTTAGTATTTCGTGTGCAGTCGTTTCCAGTTTGCGTGCAACTACGGCTTCAGCAATCATTTCGGTTACATTCATTCCAATCATATGACAGCCTAAAAATTCGCCATATTTAGCATCGTAAATAACTTTTACAAAACCATCTGTAGCACTTGCTGCGCTTGCCTTGCCACTTGCCATAAATGGGAATTTACCTACTTTTACTTCATAGCCTGCATCCTTAGCTGCTTTTTCTGTATAGCCTACACTGGCAATTTCAGGACTGCAATACGTACATCCTGGTATATTATTATAATCTATTGGTTCGGGATGGTGACCACTTAAATGTTCGGCTGCATTTATACCTTCTTTGGCGGCTACATGTGCAAGTGCTTGTCCGGGTGTACAATCCCCAATGGCATAAATACCAGCTACATTAGTTTGCCCATTTGTATCAACTATAATCTTTCCTTTTTCTGTTTTAATTCCTAATGCTTCCAATCCAATATTTTCAATATTAGCTATTACGCCAACGGCACTTAATAAAATGTCGGCTTCTAAAACTACTTCACCCTCTTCTGTTTTTACTGTAGCTTTTACCCCGGTACCGCTAGTATCTACCTTGATTACTTCGGCACTGGTCATGATGGTCATACCTTGTTTTCTAAATTGTCTTTCTAGTTCTTTGCTAATGTCTTCATCTTCAACCGGAACTATCCTTGGCATAAACTCTACCATAGTAATTTTAGTTCCCATACTGTTGTAGAAATAAGCAAACTCGCTACCAATAGCACCGCTGCCACAAATTATCATGCTTTTGGGCTGACCAGTTAACACCATTGCATCGCGATAATTAATAATTTTTTTATTATCGATAGGCATGACAGGTAATTCTCTAGCCCTACCACCAGTGGCAATTACAATTTTTTTTGCTTCTAGTATTTGCTTGTTGCCATCGACTGCAGTCACTTCCAGTTTAGTAGCGGCAATTAGTTTGCCATTACCCATAATAACTTCAATTTTATTTTTCTTCATTAAAAACTGAATTCCCTTGCTCATTTTATCGGCCACGCCCCGGCTGCGGTTTACTACCGCAACAAAATTAGCTGTAGGGTTTTTTACATTAATACCATAGTTTAATGCATGTTTTGCATACTCATATACTTGTGCACTTTTTAATAAAGCTTTTGTCGGAATACAACCCCAGTTAAGGCAGATACCTCCAAGGGCTTCACGTTCTACAATGGCCACTTTTTTACCTAACTGACTAGCTCTTATTGCCGCAGGATAACCGCCAGGGCCACTTCCAAGTACTATTAAATCGTATACCATACTGTTATTTTAGATTGATAGATTAAGTTCTCCCGCTTTTTGCAGATAGGGTGCAAATTTAAACTGAAACGAGGGATTAGCCAAAAGCTAATTTAAATACTTTTTTAATGTTTAATACTAACGCTTTTCTAATGTGCTTATCTTATTAAAATTGCGATTTTAATAGTTATGTGTTGATTTGAAGGAACAACACATATTTACATTTTCTTTTTTTCAATCAAAATCAATTTTTCTTCTGCATCACGTTTATCTGCAATTAATTTTAACGATTTTATACTCACATTTAATTCAAATCCAATAAGTAGTATAAGTGAATTGATAAATATTAATACCATTAAGACAATGATGCTGCCTATTGATCCGTACAAGGCGTTATACTTACCAAAAGCATCTACAAAATACGAGAAGCCAAGAGAAGCCATAATACACAAGAATGTGGCGAATATTGATCCCGGAGAAATTAGTTTCCACTTTTTTTTAACGGCAGGGGCATATTTGTAAATAAATGCAATAGAATAAAAAACTAAAGTGATAATAACTAACCAACGCACATAAGAAATTACATCTAGCCAAAATTCACTTCGCAAACCAAACAATTTTAATACAGCCCCCTGTGTTATTAGTAATATCAAACAGCCAAGTACTAGGCCAAAAATTAATACCGTTAATCTAATAGCAATCCATCTATCTTGAAGTCCTTTTCTTTTTGTAAAGCCAATATAATTTTTATTAAAAGATCGCATTAATCCCATCATGGCATTGCTTGCAAAAAATAAAGTCAACAATAAACCCGATGATAACAAACCGAATACGGGAGTACGAAAAAAAGTTTTTTCAATAAATGCTACAATAGTTCCATTATATCCTTCTGAAGGAATAATGTCTTTTATAATTAGAGAGATTTGTTTTAGAATTTCCCTTTTTTTAATAAAAGGTAAATTAGGGATAAGGGTAAATAAAAATAAAAACGATGGTGGGATGGCCATAATAAAATTATAGGCAATGGCCGAGGCCCTCTCTGTTAAGCCAATAGTTTTTATTTGACGATAAAAAAAAAGAACCACATCATATAAGGGGACACCTTCAAAGCCTGGTAAATACCACTGTTTGCTTTTACGTAAAATAAAAGCAGCAGGAGTTTTATTAATTATTAATCTTTCTAATTTAGTCATTAAGAATAAATATATTCTTGCAAGATAACCAATTAGTATTGTAGGGGCTATGTCATTAAAATATTATTTAATAATAGAATTGGGGTTACTCCCTTAATTTTTTTTACGCTTATTTTTTATCAAATTATCCAAGGCTTGTTGGTATGCCTTTGCAAAAATTAAATGCTCGGAATAGCTTGATGAAAAGTTGGAGTATCCGTTAAAATCGGGCTTAGCTACAAAATAAATATAATTAGTTTTAGGAGCATCTAATACAGCATCTATGCTTTTAATGGAAGGAGTACAAATGGGTCCTGGTGGTAGTCCTAGATTTTGATACGTATTAAAAGCTGATTCATATACGAGGTGCTTATGCATAATTCTTGTCAGTCTAAAATCTTGCAGAGCAAATTTTACTGTAGGGTCGGCTTGTAGTTTCATCCCTGTAGCCATACGGTTTATGTACACACTTGCAATATTGCCTTTATCTTCTTGTTTATTGGTTTCTTCTTCTACAATACTCGCCATTATATAAACTTGATTTTTAGTAAGATTAAGGGCTTTCGAACTTCCTATTCTTTTGGCATTCCAAAATCTTTCTTTTTCATCATACAGTTTGCTGATAATTTTTTCAGCCGAGCTGTTCCATAAAATTTGGTAGCTGTTTGGGATTACAATACACATGATGGTGTTTTTATTAACACCATATTTTTGTAAAGTAATTTTATCATGTAATACGGCCATCACGGACGCTGAATCGCATTCAAAATTCTCAGCAATTTTTTGTGCTAGATCTTCTTTTATTCTTAATTTATTTATAACCAAATTTACTGGCGATTGATTGCCAGAACGTAACATTCGTAATAAACTAAATACACTAGTCCCATTTTTTATTAAATAACGCCCTGCTTTAACCTTATCAGAATAATTTAAATGCTTGGAAACCAAATTAAAAAAAAATGGATTTATTATAATTTTTTGATCCACCAGCGATTGTTTTATATCTATAAAAGTTGCCCCCGTTTTTATATAAAAATATTTGTTTTGGAGAGACCTAACGGTTGGGCCAAAAACTTGCCAGCAGGAATATCCTCCTGCTACAAATAAAATTACAAATAGGTTAAAAATTATTTTCTTCTTCATAGAACACCAAGTAAATTTAAAAACCCCGTCGGATAATGACGGGGTTTTTAATTATTTTTAAATAATATTATTTTCCTTGATTAGTATCCATTAATTCTGGAGTGGCTGTATTAACAGGCACGGCAGGCGGTGCTGTTTTTGTAGAAACACCCTCCATTAAACCTTTATTAGGAGCCGAGGCAGATCCGTCTTTTGGAATAAAGGCAGGAGAAAATACACAAAGGATGCCAACTATAGCTGCAAATATCCAAGTGCCTTTTTCTAACACATCGGTGGTTTGTTTAACACCCATAATTTGGTTGCCAAATCCCCCAAAGCTGCTGGATAATCCACCACCTTTTGGATTTTGAATTAATACAATCATACCTAATATCACAGAGGCAATTATCACTAAAATTCCAAATAAAACTAACATATTATATTTCTTTTAAGTTATCTATTTTGGCTACAAAGTAAGCACTTTTGGTAGGATTAAGCAAACTTAATTTTTGGTACACTTCAGTGGCTTTATTTAGCTTGTTCTGTTTAATAAATATTTCGGCCATGGATTCGGTTAAAATCTCGGCATCCTCATTACTAATTTCTGCTAGGCTTTGTATATCGGCTACCTTAGTCTCGGTTATTTGAAGGTCAATTTCGGCATGCACTTTCTTCATCGTTTTTAACCAATCGGTAAAACTCTTAAGTTGTTTGCCTAGTTTGTCTCCCGATTGTACCTCTGCGGGTAATTTAATTCCTTGCGAAGCAAAATAGTCAACTACATGCATGGGTTCAAAAAGTAAAGCTTCATCCAGATTCACTTTTTCAACCGGCATTTTTAATTCAATTTTCATAGGCTCAATTTCTTGCTCCATATCTCCCTTTGCCTCCGTATCATTAATAAATTCTTCTGTTGAATCTAAAGTAGTAGTAGTAGCAGTGTGTTGGGGAGCTTCATTATTATTTTTTAATTTGCTAGCAACATGATTAATCTGTTGTAGTTTAAAATTAAGCCAATGGGCATTATTGAATAGGATATTTGTTTTTACTGTCTGCTTTTTAAATGCCTCCGAATCTTCTTTTATATTTTGTAAAAGAAAAAATTGTGCTGGCGAAAAATAGGGGTGCTTAGCAGTAAGTTCCTTCAAAAATTGAGTATGCTGCAGGTTAGATAAATTTCCAGTAAAAAGAGAATCAAAAATAATTTCTTTATTGTGCATAGTGCAAATCTATAGCGGCTTTACCAGTTAGAAAAAATTTTATTAAAAATAGCATCAGTCAAATTCTTTATAATCTCATCTCCCTTCTGATTTTCAACCTGCGATAAACTCAGATTAGCATCAAAATCAACGCTGTAAGTTACATCAGATTCAATATTTTTTTTCTCTTCAAGTGTATTTTTTAATAAAAGATGAAAGGTAACTGTTAATCGATTTAGAGTTGTGTTATTGGCACTAATACCGGTTGTACTCGTGTAATAGCTTGAAACAAAGCCGTTAATATCATAATGAGCCTCATCACTATTTGTTTGCTGTAGCCTAGTGGTGCTAATAATTTTTTGTTTTAATTTTTCTGTTAACTGCGGACTTAATGCTGGATTTTTGTACTCCGCTTTGTTTTCGAAATAATTAACCCTAAAGGTTTTAACTTCCGCAGGCAGACTAACATCTTTAAATCCATACTTGCAAGTGGCAAAGTTAAATAAGGCAAAAAGCAATATGTAAATTGGCAATAGCAGGGCTTTTTTAACAGTATTTCGTTTTTTTTCAACTATTAACTGCCATTTGATAGGTGCTTTATTCTTCAATATCATACTCTTTTAATTTACGGTATAATGTACGTTCACTAATGCCTAAATCTAGCGAAGCATCTTTGCGTTTTCCTTTATGTTTCTTTAGTGCTTTTATTATCAGTTCTTTTTCTTTGTCAACAATACTTAATGACTCTTCTATATCCTCATGCTGGTTAATGGCATCTGTATTGTGTTGTATAAAAACTGGCTTTGGCGAAGAATTATTAGTGTTGTTATTATTTAACTCTGTAAAGGGTTGATCGGTAAAAACCGCAGCATGTTTTGCCATTGCGGGATTTTGTAAAAGATCAAAAAACATTTTCTTTAGCTCGTTTACATCTTTTTTCATGTCGAAAAAAAGTTTGTAAAGTATTTCTCTTTCATTAGCAAATTCGGAGTGGCTAACAGCACCTGTGCCACCAGCCAAAATGGGTAATCTTGAATAATTATGCTCGGGTAAAAATCCCTTCATGGTATTTGCGTTAATGTTTTTTTCTTGACTAAGTACCGAAATTTGTTCTGCAATATTCTTCAACTCACGGACATTACCTGGCCATGGATAATTAATTAACACATCTTTTGCTCCTTCATCCAATTGAACCGGTGTGCCTTTATATCGATCAGAAAAATCTGTAACAAATTTTCGGAACAATAAATAAATATCTTCTTTTCTCTCTCTTAATGCCGGAACTCTTATGGGTACTGTATTTAAGCGATAATATAAATCTTCTCTAAACTTGTTGGTTTGGGTATATTCTATTAGCTCTTTATTAGTAGCTGCAATAACCCTTACATCAGTTTTTTGCACTTTACTACTACCCACACGAATGTATTCGCCCGCTTCAAGCACACGCAATAAACGCGCTTGCGTGCCCAGTGGTAATTCACCAATTTCGTCTAAAAAAATAGTGCCGCTGTTTACTGTTTCAAAATAGCCTTTGCGACTATCAACTGCACCGGTAAAAGATCCTTTTTCATGTCCAAATAATTCTGAATCTATAGTGCCCTCTGGAATAGCACCACAATTTACAGCTATAAATGGGTTATGTTTTCTGACACTTAGTGAGTGAATTATTTGTGAAAAAACTTCTTTCCCTACACCACTCTCGCCATTAATAAGCACACTTAAATCAGTATTGGCCACCTGTGCAGCAATATGTAAAGCATGATTTAAGCCCGGCGAATTGCCAATAATACCAAAACGATTTTTTATTGATTGTAATTCCATATTTTAAACTGCTTCTGCCCCTAGTTAGGGAAATTTAATTATTATTATCTTAAATATTATACAATTCGTTTTATTAATAAAAAAATGTACTCGTATTAGTATCTGGAGATAACTTTACCTATCAAAGTACCCGCGGTGCAATTTTCTATTTTTAAAAAAACATATTCTCCAATCTGCATATTCTCCTTTGGAAAAACTACTACTTTATTCTGGTCTGTTCTGCCATATAATTCGTGCTCGCTTTTTTTTGATCTGCCTTCTATTAAAACTTTACGTGTTTTACCTAGCTCCTTTTGCATGGCTTGTAATGAGTGTCCGCGATAAAGATCAACCATTTCCTGTAATCTTTTTTTCTTTACATCTATTGGCACATCATCTTTAAAACGTCTGGCAGCAAGTGTTCCAGGTCTTTCACTGTAAAAATACATATACGCCAAATCGTATTTGCAATATTCCATTAAACTCAACGATAGTTGTTGATCCTCCTCTGTTTCGGTACAAAAACCAGTAATCATATCGGTTGATAAACCACAATCGGGAATGAGTTCGCGAATGCGGTTTACTTTAGCAATATACCATTCGCGACTGTAAGTACGATTCATCATCTGCAATACACGGGTGCTACCACTTTGTACAGGCAGATGAATATAGTTGCAGATATTTTCGTATTTAACAATGGTATGCAATACTTCGTCTGTTATATCTTTTGGATGTGAAGTGGAAAAACGAACCCGCAAGAGGGGAGATATTTGAGCTACTTTTTCTAATAGCAAAGCAAAGGTTACGGCGCCCTCAGTTGCATCTCCTGCTGAGTGCGTGGAGGGTTGTTGGTAATAACTATCAACATTTTGTCCTAGCAAAGTTACTTCCCTATATCCATCCTCAAACAAGGATTTACATTCTTTAATTATAGATAACGAATCACGACTTCTTTCTCGGCCTCTAGTAAAAGGAACCACGCAAAAAGAGCACATATTATTACAGCCACGCATAATGCTTACAAAAGCGGTAACACCATTGCTATTTAAACGAATAGGCGAAATGTCGGCGTAGGTTTCATCTCGATCTAATAATACATTTACAGATTTTTGGCCCGTTTCGGCCTCTTCAATTAATCCTGGCAAACTGCGGTAGGCATCAGGGCCTACTACCATATCTACCAGTTTTTCTTCCTCAATAAATTTAGCTTTTAAGCGCTCGGCCATACAACCTAATACGCCAACTAGTATGCCCGGCTTTTCTTTTTTTAAACTTCTAAATTCTGTCAAGCGTTTTCTTACCGTAACCTCTGCTTTTTCACGTATTGAACAGGTGTTTATAAGAATGAGATCAGCTTCTTTATAATTATACGTTGCGCCAAACCATTTTCAAGTAAAATAGAAGCCACCACTTCACTATCGGCAAAATTCATAGCACAACCATAACTTTCTATATAAAAATGCTTTTTAAACAGGGTAGTGTCACCAATAAATGGTGCAAACGCCTCTCCTTGTCTTTCTTCGTCATGTTCTTTATTTGTAGTTAGGTTTAACATCAAGCGTTCCTTTTTTATATACCAAAGATAGACAAAAGAAGGCAGATTGTGACAGGATGGCAGTAATTATGTTATTTAATAACCAAATTTATCTAAAAATAGAGTATTATACAGATTATGTTTTTAATAGACTAAATTTGTACTCCTGTCATCTTTCATTTCCTTCTTTCTATGGCTTAAGGATTTATTAAGAACTAAATGCAGCCATTTTGTTATGACTAATAATTTGTATATCCTGCGGCATGGTAAAATGCTGATTGAGAATAAAAATAAGGCTGATTACCTGCACTTGTCTAAAGAAGGGATAGATTTTGGATTGGTTCTCAATAACTTTTTTAAAGACATTTATTTTGATCATATTCTTTATCAATCTATCGATTTAAAAACATCTGATCCGTATAACCGTTGCCGGGAAACTATACGTGGAACAAAAGGGGTAAAAACAGAATTCGATAAAACACAGTTAAGCAAAATATTTACTGATATTAATAAAGTTGAAAATGGCAGACAAAATATATTATTATGCTTCAGAACAGAAGCATTTAATGTAATTAGTAATATTGTGGGTAGCTATTCCGATGAACATTTTAATAAAGATTATAATCGCATTTTTCATTTTCATTTTAGCGACAATAATTATATTTTTGATAGAAAAATAAATTTAGATGATAAATAATCAATTTATGCTTGTCTAAAAATATACGTAATTATCGTATTTTTTTGAGTTACATTTTAATAAGAAAGTAAAAAAACGGACAAAGATGAGTTGCTAAAAAAATAAAGAAAAACAATACGACGAACTAACTCATTTTTGTTTAAAGCTAATATGCTTTGCTAGCCAACTATCTTTAACAGGAATAATCCATTTTTCAATTAATTCTTTTTTTGATAATATCGTATTATTGAAATATAAGCTTTCGGCATGAATGAAATTATTTTCTACCGCATATTCTACTTGGTTAAGAGGTAATACTTGTATTTTGTCTTTTACTATAAAAGCTAAATTTTGTCTGTCGAGTAATTGTACTTTAAATTTTTCTTCAATTAATTTAATTAGATGAACTGAACTATCAGTACTGCATCCGCCTACACTGGTTGCTGTTTCATCTGCTATTAAAATAATAAATTGGCCAAAAAATAAATTAGCGAATCCTTTTACATCATCCCCGTGGCTTTTCCAATTGGCAACAAAATTTGCCAGCATATCTTCCATTTCCAATGCTTCGTTTATTAAAAATAAACGACTGCTTTGATAAATCCAAACCCGGGAATTATCGTTAAAATTATCGGGAAGATATTCTGTAAAATTAGTGTTCATATTTATTTAATTGAAAGTTGTTGGATGGTAAAAGCCATTATTTGTGTTTCACGAATTATTATTTAGTAGTTTAATAAGTTTAGTTCACTAACTGATAACTGCTTCTTATAGCTATCAATACCCCTCATTACAAACTATCTTCTCCTTTCTCCATGGATGTAGCAACTAGCTCTGCAATATCAAGTACCTGAACATCTTCTTCTTTATTACTATTTTTTACGCCATCTGTCATCATGGTATTACAAAATGGGCAGGCCGATGCAATAATATGTGCACCGGTTTCTAGTGCCTCATTAGCCCTTTCAATATTTATTCGGGTAGTTCCCTTTTCTTCTTCCTTAAACATTTGTGCACCACCGGCACCACAGCATAAACCATTGCTGCGACAACGTTTCATTTCTACCAACGACACATCCAAAGCTTCCAATACTTTACGGGGAGCTTCATAAATATTGTTTGCCCTACCTAAGTAGCAACTGTCGTGGTAAGTTATTTTTTTGCCTCTTAAAGAACCTCCTTCGGTCATTTTAATTTTTCCTTCATCAATAAGTTGCTGTAAAAATGTAGCATGATGTATTACTTCATAAGTGCCACCTAATTGAGGGTATTCGTTTTTTAAAGTATTAAAACAATGCGGACAAGCGGTTACAATTTTTTTAATACCATATCCATTTAATATTTGAATATTTTGATAAGCCATCATTTGAAACATAAACTCATTACCTGCTCGCCGGGCTGGATCGCCAGTGCACAATTCTTCTTTGCCAAGAATAGCATAATTAGTGCCTATTGTTTCTAATATGGTAATAAAAGCTTTAGTTATTTTTTGTGCACGCTGATCAAAACTCCCCGCGCAACCAACCCAAAATAAAACTTCCGGACTTTCACCCTTTGCCATTAGCTCTGCCATTGTAGGAACATGCATATTGATTTTTTTTATTCTAATAAGTAATTTATAAATTTAAAAGAATTAGTAGCAAAAATAAGCCATTCAACATTAACCCAATTCCAAAAATTAGTTGTTTTCTTCATCCGTGCTAATCAGGGGCTATTTTTTGTAAAGATAAAATTCAGTACATAAAAAAACATTATATTTTAAATACCTTCGTGCCAACTTTAGATATGAAAAAATTAGTCAGCAAAATTACAAATTGGGAGGCATGGCCATTTAAAATGCTTTACGCTCCTATTGCACCTGTATGGGTCTGGTATATGCTAAAGTCTAGATCCGTTTGGTTTTTCACACCCAGTAACCCAAAAGTTACTTTTGGGGGCATGGACGGAGAACCCAAAACAGAAATGTATAAACTTTTACCCAAAAATATATACCCAGCTACTTGTAGTGTTTTATCCCAACAAAATTTTGAAACAGTAAAAATAGAGATACAAAAAAATGATATTTATTATCCCTGTATTGTTAAACCAGATATAGCATGCCAAGGAATTTTATTTCGTAAAATAGATACTGAAGAAGATCTAAAAAAATATCATGCTAAAATGCCTGTTGATTATATTATACAGCAGCTGATAAATTACCCCATGGAAGTAAGTGTATTTTATATTCGTCATCCACAGGATAAAAATGGTACAATTACGGGGTTTTTGCATAAGATTCCTTTACAAGTTACTGGTAATGGAAAAGATACACTTGAAGCACTTATTTTACAACACCCAAAAGCAAAGCAAAGAATTAATGAAATGTTTAATAAACATAAAACTCGGCTAAAAAATATTATTGCAGCAGATGAAAAATATATGTTAAGCTATGCTGCTAATCATAATAGGGGAGCCCATTTTGTTGATTTAAAACAGCATATTAATGATGAATTAGTTGCTGTATTTGATGAGATCAGTATTGGCATAAATGATTTTTTTTATGGCAGGTACGATATTATGTGTAATAATGTGGAAGATTTAAAAAATGGCAAAAACTTTACCATACTAGAATACAACGGATGTGGTGCAGAGCCAAATCATTTTTATGATACTGGTTATACTTTGATTGGTGCATATAAAGAAATAATAAAACACTGGAAAGCGCTATATCAAATTTGTAAATACAATAGCCTACAAGGTATTAAACCCTGGCCTTTTAAAAGAGGAAAAATATTTCTTGCCAAAACAAAAGCGCATTTTAAAATAATTAGGGAGGCAGATGAAACAATAGAATAGCTTTTTTGATACAATACTAAAAATTAAATATCATGAAAATATTAGGCTTATTATTTTTAACCTCTCTTTTTCTTAACAATACCTCTAATCAACGAAAATTTTACCTCGTTAATGCCGATAGCAAAGTGCATTTTATAATTAAAAATTTTGGAATAAAAGCCAATGGATATTTCACTGGAATTAAAGGAGATATTGAATTTTACCCGGCAAACTTAGCGTCTTCTTTTTTTAATATAACTATAGATGCTAATACGATTGATACAGATAATGAGACTAGGGATATACATTTAAGAGCGTCTGAATATTTTAATACAAATTCTTTTCCAAATATTAAGTTTGTAAGTACAAAACTGTTCCTATCTTCTATACTTGGCAAGTATTATATGTATGGGAATATTACTATTAAAGGCATTACCAAGCCCATTGAATTTACATTTGACGCTTTGCAAAAAAATGGAGGATATATTTTTAATGGCGAATTTAAAATTAATAGAATTGATTTTGGCGTTGGTACAAGCAGTACCTTTTTGTCGGATAAATTAACTGTTTCCTTATCTGTTTTTGCTAAATAAAAAGTATAAAAGTTTTTATATTTTTTATTTGCCTGTGCTAACAAATGTACATCCCGCTCACTATCTTTGTCTGATGCCAAAATTATTACTTGTTTTCTTTTGGGGCTTATTTATTAGTTTTCTGGGGTCATTGCCTTTGGGTACTTTAAATGTGGCAGCCATGCAAATTGGCATTCAGGAAAGTATTAAAAATGCCATTTATTTTTCATTAGGTTCTTTATTGGTTGAAATGATTTATGTACGGTTTTCTTTAATGGGGGTGGATTGGATTCGTAAACAAGAAAAACTTATGAAGGTAATGGAATGCCTTACACTGATTATTATTATTTCTTTAGCAGTAGGCAGTTTTATATCGGCAACAAAAGATGGAGGAAATGCGAAAAATGTCTTACTGGAAAACAATACACATCGTTTTTTATTAGGCATGTTTATGTGTGCTGTAAATCCGGTGCAAATACCATTTTGGTTTGGGTGGAGTACTGTTTTATTTACAAAAAAAATTTTAGAGCCTAATAAAATGCAATACAATTTTTATATACTTGGTATTGGCCTAGGAACTTGGACAGGTAATTGTATTTTTATTTTTGGAGGAAAATGGATGTTTAAAAAAATTACTAATAGTCAGCAAAATTTAAATTGGATAATTGGTGGAGTTTTTGCAATTGCCGCACTGATACAAGTTATTAAAATGATACGTCGTAAAGATGCTGTACATAAGTTTATACATACAAAAGAAAGTAAATCCAGCTGATATGTTATAAGTTTTTTTATTAAAATTAACTTTAGTGTAACCTTTCATATCTCAACATACACTTAGTGTATATTAAATAGACAAATAAAATATAATTAATAAATATTGGCTGTACATTTTTTCTAACTTACCAATTCTAATGTGTTACAAATAATTTAGCAACACCAAATGCTGCTGCAGCAGCAATAGCACCAATTAGCATAACTTTTAATGCGCCCGTAATAGGATTCACTCCTGTGATCTTGCTTTTAAAATAGCCAAATATAAATAAGCAGATTAGGGTTGCAATAACCGATATTTTTAATGCTTCAACCGAATCGGTAATAAAAAAATATGGGCTTAAAGGGATAATGCCACCAGCTATATAAGATAACCCAATATTTAAAGCACTTTTTGTAGCTCTTTTTGGATCAGGTTTATCTAATCCAAGCTCATACTTCATCATAAATTTAACCCAGCGATCTTTGTCTTGCGAAATTTCTTCTGTAGCTTGTTCTTGCAAAGCCGGACTTAAACCAATATTAGCAAAAAAATCTTTGGTCTCTTCAATTTCTTTATGTCGTAAATTTTCTACTTCATTATATTCTCTTTTTACTTCACTTTTGTAATGATCCTGCTCTGTTTTTCCTGCAAGGTATCCGCCTAAACCCATGGCAATACTGCCTGCAGCAACTTCTGCAATACCTGCAATAACAATAATACCGCTTTGGTCAACAGCACCACTTAAGCCGGCAGCTAACGCAAAGGGTACGGTAAGGCCGTCACTCATGCCAATAACTACGTCCCTTAATAAGTCGGAACTTTTTAAATGCGATTCAATGTGGTCTTGATTTAGGCGTGTATCCATAAATATTTTAAAACTAGGGTATAAATTTACGAGTAAAAAGTTATCTGATGTTTATTTTAAAATTTTAATAATAATATCCTATATAATAGGCCTTCTTCAAGAGTTAAGATAATACTGCGAATTTTTGACTTGTTTCAATCAAACTTTTTAAACTCTTATCAATAATAGATATACATTCCATTACCTGTTCTTTATTAATAACCAGCGGTGGAGCAAAACGTATTTTATCACCTTGTGTTGGTTTTGCAAGTAATCCATTTTCTTTTAATAGCAAACATAATTGCCATGCAGCATCGGGGTTATTGTGTTTAATAACAATGGCATTTAATAATCCTCTTCCTCGTACTATTGATATTAAGGGAGATTTTATTTTTTTTAGTTCACTACGAAATAAATTACCCATTTCTTCTGCATTGGCACTCAGATTCTCATCTTTTAAAACTTGTAAAGCCGTTATGGCAATAGCACATGCAAGAGGGTTGCCTCCGTAGGTGCTGCCGTGTTCGCCTGGGTTAATCGTCATCATAATTTCATCATCGCAAAGAACTGCACTAATTGGTAGTACGCCGCCACTTAAAGCTTTACCAAGTATCAACATGTCGGGTCTTACATTTTCATAATCACATGCCAACATTTTACCGGTGCGGGCTAGCCCAGTTTGTATTTCATCGGCTACCATTAAAACATGATACTCGGTACACAAATTACGAACACCTTTAAAATAGCCGTCATCTGGCACAACAACCCCAGCCTCTCCTTGTATTGGTTCAAATAAAAAAGCAGCTACGTTTTTATCTTGAAATGCTTTTTCCAAAGTGGCTAAATTATTGTGGGGTATTATTTCATATCCGTCAGTAAAGGGACCAAAATTATTTTTTGCAGTAGCGTCGCTGCTAAAAGAAATTACATTAATGGTACGACCATGAAAATTTCCATCGCATACAATAATCTTTGCTTGGCCATCTGGAATCCCTTTTATTTTGTAAGCCCATTTTCGGCAGAGTTTAATGGCGGTTTCTACAGCTTCTACACCCGTGTTCATAGGCAATACTTTATCATAACCAAAATAGGTAGTAACATATTTTTCATATTCACCTAACAAATTATTGTGAAAGGCACGGGAGGTTAAGGTTAGTTTTTGCGCCTGATTAATTAAGGTAGCAATAATTTTAGGGTTACAATGCCCTTGATTAACAGCCGAGTAGCCGCTTAAAAAATCATAATAACGTTTGCCGTCAATATCATATAAAAAAACACCTTCACCACGTGTTAGTACAACAGGCAATGGGTGATAATTATGGGCACCATATTTTTCTTCCAATGCTAAATAATGTTGGGTATTTGCTGTAATAGCTAAAGTAGTGTTCATAATGGCAAAATGAAAAATGTAGAAAAATAAAAAAAAATATAGCCGAGATTACCTCCCAATGGGGGAGGCGCAATTTCTTTATCCTCGATGATTGAGTAAATCGAGATTGCTGTAGAGAAAAGAAGATATGTTTAACAGGGTATTAATATAAATTATATTTTTATGCAAGATATACTAATTTATAGTTTTGATAAAATAGTTCTTGTTAATGAAAGAAGGAGGATCCTTTTCTTTACCAAAAATACCAAATATCGTACTTCCACTTCCACTAATAGCTGCATACATGGCTCCTTGATTGTATAATGTTTCTTTAATTTTTTGTATTTGTGGATAAACTTTAAATACAGTGGGTTCAAAATCATTTTGTAACTCCTGCTTCCAGGTTTCTATTGGCTGTTGAATTATGTCTTTAATTGATTTTTTAGGGGGAACTAAAGTGGTATTTGAAAAGGCCCATCCAGTATTTATATGAATATTTGGGTTAACTAACACTATGTTGTAGGTGGATAAATCTACTGTTATTTCTTCTAATACTTCGCCTCTGCCAGAAGCATAGCATGGTTTGTTTATAATAAAAAAACGGCAATCACTACCAAGCTGAAGGGCATAGTTTAATAATTGCTTAACGGAGAGGTTAAGTTTAAATTTATTATTTAATAATTGCAGCATAAAGGCAGCATCTGCTGAACCGCCTCCTAGCCCAGCTCCCATAGGAATAGCTTTGTGTAAATGAATGTTAATTGTAGGTAAATGCGAAAAATCGGTTTTTAATAAATGATAGGCTTTTATACACAGGTTATCTTCCCATTTCCCATCTACAGCTAATCCTGTTGATGTAAATTCAATTTCAGATTTATTGTTTTTTGATGGAATTAACTCTAGGGCGTCTTTAAAAGGAACTGGATAAAATATAGTCTCCAAATCATGATATCCATCATGCCTTTTACCTGTAATTTGCAGGCCTAAATTTATTTTACAGTTTGGAAAACTAATCACAGGCTAATTGATTAAAAATGATTTTGCAGAAAAGTTATAATTATTAAAAAATGCAATCAGCTTGATAGAAATCAACGTTTTTTTTGATTTTTAATCTCATCTCGTATAGCAATGGCTGTTATATAATCTTCCTGTTCTAATACTTCGACAAGTAAGCTCTCTAATTCTTCAATTGAAAGTAATTTTAAATCTGTGTGCTCGTCACTTTCTGATGTTATCGTTTTAGGTGACTTTCTATTCCCATCGTCTTCCATTAGTATTCCAGCTTCTTTTAAAATGGAATCATAAGTATAAATAGGACAACCAAAACGTACTGCTAAAGCAAGCGCATCAGAAGTTCTGGAATCTATATCAATCGTATTATTTTGTGTACTACAAACAAGGTTGCTAAAAAATACACCTGCTTCTACATGGCTGATTATTACTTCATGCAATTGAACATCAAAAGCCATGAAAAGATTTTTCATTAGGTCGTGGGTAAGGGGTCTTGTTGCATTAATTTTTTCCAAAGCTACCGCAATGGCCTGAGCTTCAGATCCTCCAATAACAATGGGTATGCGGCGAAAACCATTTTTTTCACCCAGCACAACCGCATAAGAATTGGTTTGCGTAATGCTATGAGACAAAGCCACTATTTCTAATTCTATTTTTTTCACGGCCAATCTTTGGTTATAATTTCTTAATTAGTTAACAAAGATAAAAAAAAAGCCTTTCAAAACTATGTTGAAAGGATTTTAATATAATGGCGCTTTTTTTTAATAAAACTTATGCTTGTTTTAATAGTCTAACCGCTTCAATAATTTTAGGCATTACTTCAAAAGCATCTCCAACAATACCATAATCGGCGGCCTTAAAAAACGGTGCTTCTGCATCTTTATTAATAACCACAATTACTTTACTTCTATTTACACCTGCAAGGTGTTGTATTGCACCAGATATGCCAATGGCTATATATAAATTTGGAGCTATGGCAAGGCCCGTTTGTCCTACATGCTCATGATGTGGCCGCCAGTTACTATCTGCAACTGGCCTACTGCATGCTGTAGCAGCACCTAATAATTTGGCCAGATCAGTAACCAAGGACCAATTTTCGGGTCCTTTTAATCCACGGCCTCCACTTACAACTAGTTCGGCTTCGCTCAATGGGACCTCACCTACCACTTTATTGGTAGCTAAAACCTCTACTTTAAACGCATCTATATTAGTTGCCAATTCAGCAAGTTCGGCAACTCCATCGTTAGTAGTTATGTTGTAAGAGTTGGGATTAAGAGCAATAATTTTAATGTCGGTTTTAATGGATACATAAGCAAAAGCATTACCACTAAAAACATTCTTTTTTACTGTAAATCCATTGCTTGTATCAGGTAATGCTACAGCACCAGATACCAAACCTGCCTTTAATCGCACACTTAAGCGGGGGGCAATAGATTTTCCATTAAAGTTATTAGAAAACACAATTACTTTGGCATCAATAGATTTAACTGCATCTGCAATTATTTTGGTAAACACTTGCGCATCTAAGCGATTAAGCACTTCATTTTTTACCGTATGCACTTTTGTAACCCCATAATTTCCTAACTGGGTTAAATCATCTGCAACATCGCCTAATACTATGGCTTCGGCATTGGTGCTCATTAGCTCGGCAAGTTTTGCGCCATAACTAGCGGCTTCAAAAGAAGATTTTTTAATACGACCTTCGGATTGGTCTAAAAAAATTAATACACTCATAAATTATACATTTTTCCCCTTGATTAAAAAAAGGCAGGTTTGAATTTAATATGTTTAATTATTAATTATTTTAAGTTGTTAAGTAATTTTTTGCAACTATTTCACTTAAACTAGACTTATTTATATATCATCTTTGTTATTTCATAATACAGCTTATCTCCTTAATTGCCAGTAATTAAATAGCTTTTGCCTCCTCGTGCAACAACCTTACTAATTCTTCTGGCTTATCGGCCGAAACTATTTTTACCCCCGCTTTTGGTGGAGGGAGTTCAAATGAAGTAATTTGGGTAAGTGTTTCAAAAGCAATAGGCTCTAGCACTATAAGTGGCTTACTCCTTGCACCCATAATGCCTTTCATGTTTGGTATGCGTTGTTCAGCCATACCCTTTTGGCAGCTAACTACTAGGGGTACCCTAATTTTGCAGGTTTCTTCGCCTCCTTCAATTTCTCTTACCACAATGGCATTACTACCTTCTAAATTAAATTTAGCAGCGTAAGAAATAAATGGAAGATCTAGTATTTCGGCCACCATGCCTCCAATAGACGAACCGTTGTAATCGATGGTTTCTTTACCAGTAAAAATTAGATCATATTGTCCTTTTTTAGCTACAGCTGCTATTTGCGAAGCAATAAAAAAACTGTCGTCGCTGTTTGCATCAACGCGAATAGCCTCATCACTTCCTAGGGCAAGGGCTTTACGTATAATAGAATCGTAATCTGCAGTACCAACTGTTATTAAATGTACAACCGAATTAGGGTCGGCTTCTTTTAACTCAATGGCTCTTACCAAAGCATACCACTCGTCGTAGGGGTTAATAATCCATTGTACACCTTCGGCTGCTAATTTCGTATTGTTATCAACGAAGGCTATTTTTGCCGTAGTATCAGGCGTTTTACTAATACAAACTAAAATCTTCATATGCTATTTTTAAAATACTTAAATAAGTTGTTTATGCAACTAATACAAAGATAAGAGAAGAATGGCTAATTTTAAATAAAAAAAGGAAATAATTATTGAGTTATGAGCAGGATAGAAAAATTACTTGAATACATGAAAATATCTGGCAAGGATAGTTTTCTTCAGCATGCACTGGCGCTAGAATACATAAAAATAGATCAGGATGAGGAGGCGCGGAAATTGTTTAATGAAATTCTGCTGCGCGAACCCACTTATATTGGATCTTATTATCATTTAGGGAAGTTATTAGAGCGGGTTGGCGACTTTGATAAAGCAATTAGGATATATAAAAGAGGCATGGAAGAAGCTAAAAAAGCAAACGATCATCATACACATATGGAGTTACAGGGGGCTTTAGAGGATATTGAAGAATAAGATAATAATAATTTTTTTTATATTTTGAAGTGCGGGCATTTGTGTTTTATTTAGTTTTATAGCCACAACATGCTTGTACTTAAAACAACAACTGATATTTATATAAGCGTAGATTCAAACACAAGATGAACCTTTTAAAAGAATTTAATCAGTACATTAAAGAACAAAATCTTTTTCAACATAAAGATAAACTAATACTAGCCGTTAGTGGGGGAGTAGATTCTGTTGTGTTATGCCATCTTTGTAAACAGGCTAACTTTAATTTTATTATAGCACATTGTAATTTTCAATTACGTAATAAAGAAAGTGAACGAGATGAAATATTTGTAAAAACACTTGGCGAAAAATATGATGTAGAAGTGATGATAAAAATTTTTGATACAAATAAATATGCCAAAGATAATAAAATTAGCATCCAGTTAGCTGCAAGGGAATTGCGCTACAAATGGTTTGATGAGCTTTTGCATAAAATTAAAAAAGACTCAAATCCTGAACTTATCAACTGCCCGCAGCCTGCTGCTAACTGGATTTTAACCGCTCATCATGCTAACGACAATATAGAAACCCTACTGATGAATTTCTTTAAAGGAACTGGCATTAGTGGTCTACATGGAATTTTACCAAAACAGGCAAACCTCATTCGCCCATTACTTTTTGCTAAAAAAGAAGCATTAGCTGAATTTGCACTTGCTAATAATTTATATTTTGTATTAGACTCTTCCAACAATTTAGATAAGTACACCCGAAATTATTTTAGAAATAAACTTATACCCGATCTAAAAAAAGCATATCCACAGGTAGAAAATAATCTACTTAATAACATTAATCGGTTTAGTGAAATTGAATTGCTGTATAAACAGTCTATTGAACTTAACAAAAAGAAACTACTGCAGCCCAAGGGGAATGAAATCCATATTCCTATATTAAAGCTGGTTGCCACAAAACCATTACATACCCTCTTGTACGAAATTATTAAAGACTATAATTTTACCCCAAACCAAACAGATGAAGTAGCTGGATTACTAAAAAGTGAAACGGGCAAATATATTCAGTCTGCCACACACCGGATCTTTAAAAACCGTAATTGGATTGTGATTGCACCAAAAAATACAGATCATGCTCAACATATTTTGATAGAAAAAGAAGGTATTTTTTCATTCACTCTTGGCAGTATACAGGTTAACAAAGTTGACAATATTTCGACTTCTATATCAAGCAATTTGCTTGCTGTGCAATTGAATTTAGATGAAATTAAATTTCCACTATTGCTTCGTAAAGCTAAACAAGGTGATTATTTCTATCCACTTGGTATGATGAAAAAGAAAAAATTAAGTCGTTTTTTTACAGATCAAAAACTATCGCTGACCCAAAAAGAAAAAACTTGGGTGATAGAGATGGATAAAAAAATTATTTGGGTCGTGGGTATGCGTATTGATGAGCGATTTAAAATTGAATATAATACAAAAAAATTATTGCAGCTAATATTAATCGTTACCGAATAAGCTGGGGTGCTGCAGCTCTTCAATAATGTGTGTAAATAAGGAAGGTTGCAAATATGCAATTAAAGTAAGGGTAAAAGCCAAACCAAATAAAGAGCCCCAAAGATGAGCGTCATGATTTACATTGTCGGCATTTTTTTTACCCATATACACACAGTAAAAAATATACAAAATGGCATATACCGCCGCTGAAATTTTTAATGCGCCATAAATATAAATGGAACTCCAGGGGCTAAAAATAATGGTAGCAAAAATAACAGCAGATACTGCACCAGAAGCGCCTAAAGAGCGATATTGATAGTCGTCTTTATGTTTAATATAACTGGGAATATCCGAAATAATTAGTCCTAAAAAATACAAAGCGAGGTACGAAAATTGTCCCCCTAGGCCATTGTAATTAAAGTACAACTCCAGATTACGGCCAAAAAAGAAAAGGGTAAACATGTTAAAAATAAGGTGCATGTAATCGGCATGCAAAAAACCAGATGTAACAAAACGTAGGTATTGATTTTCTCGTGCAACCCGGTAGGGCCACATAATGGTTTTGTCGACCATTTCTCTATTTGAAAAACCAATAAAAGAAAAAATTACGTTGGCAATAATTAAGCCAATGGTTATCGGGAACTCCTGGAAATTCATATACGTTTATTAAGTCCTAAATTTAAAATTTTTTATTAACTATGGTGATACTTTTCATTGCGGTTTATACTACAGGCTCGATATATTTGTTCGGCTAATAATAATCTTACCAATTGATGCGGAAAAACAAGTTTTGATAAACTCCAAGTATAATTGGCTCTTTTTTTTACCACATCACTAATTCCAAATGCGCCGCCAATTAAGAAAATAATATTCTTTATACTTTCATCGGCCTTTAACTGTATCAATTTTGCTAATTCCTCGCTACTTAATATTTTTCCACTTTCATCAAGTAATATGAGATAATCATCCTTTTTCAATAATCCACTAATTATTTCACCTTCTTTTTTCTTTAAATCTATTTCACTTAAACTGGTGGCATTTTTAGGCATGGGTATAATGCTCCATTTTACAGGATAATAATTTGATATTCTGTTGGTAAATAATTGCACACCTTCCTTTACATAGGTCTCATGGCTTTTACCAACTGACCAAAATTGAATTTTCATACAATAAAGTTAGGATGGTTGAGGAGAAATGAAGCTATACTGTGACTTTTATTTATTTTGGTAAGTAGTTTGCGATTAGATGGGGTTAATTTATAACCACATAGAACACTATGGATGATGCTTTGTGAGACACAAATCATGGCTGAAATAAAAACTTTGCCCTTTTTACGATTAATTTATTTCTCTTTGCTGTTTATTATAGTTTATTTGTCCATATATGTTTTTTTTAACACAACTTACTGTGTATCTTTAATTCCTTTTACTTTCATTTATAATGACTCTTGCCATCGTATTAATATTTCGTAAAGCAATAAGTAATCTGAATAAATCAACTTATGCTCCAACTAAATTAGTCAACCTAGCAGGTTGCCTAGTATTGATGACTTTAATCACTTACGCCTGTAAAAAAAGCACAGATAATGGTATAACAAATACTAGCATTATAAAAACAACCACGTCATTTATTGATTCAGCTTACACTCCTTATAAGCCTGCAATTTCGACCAGGTGGGATGATAATTATTTTTATGTCGCAAGCGGCGGAATACCTGCACACAATATGATGGTAGGTATAACAAACTGGCAGCAACAGGTTCCGATTCCCCAATTTTATACGGGAGCAAACAGTTGGACTATTCCTTTACAACCTGTGTATGCAACAATACCAATGAATACAAGAACCAATTTTATGAAAGGTGCAATTGCCATTGCAGTTAATGGCATTCCTATTTTTAATGCACTCAATAACAGAGGTGAAGATTCTTATTTAATTGGTGAATTGGATAATTGGGGTGGGCATTGTGGCAAGGGAGATGATTATCATTATCATGCCGCTCCATTGCATCTGTCAACAATTTCAGGATTGAAACCCATTGCATTTGCTTTGGATGGATTTGCAGTGTATGGAAGTAAAGAACCGGATGGGTCTACCATGCAGTCATTAGATACTTGTCATGGGCATATTTATAACAACGGAGTTTATCATTATCATGGAACTAGTAATTACCCTTACGTAATAGGAGCCATGAAAGGTAAAGTAACTACTGACCCCTTAACACTTGCACCGGAAAATCAAATTTTGCCGCAGGCATTTGCATCACCATTAAGACCGGCAACAACACCTCTAGCCGGGGCTTCAATAACTGCTTTTGCTGCTACCGGAAACAATGCTTACAAATTAACTTATAAAATAGGATCAGCGTTTGGCTATATCGACTATAGATGGGATGTAACTAATAAATATACTTTCATTTATACTAGTATAACAGGCGCTGTAACAAGTTCAAATTACCAACGATGAAGATAATTATTTCTCTTTCATAATCATGTATTCTTTTAATACTCTTGGCAAATTGGTATAATACCAGGTTTCAATGTGTGAATTTTGTGCACATATGAATCTGCTTATATGATATCGTGGTTTTTTTTGCTATAACCCAGCTTATAAATATGGTGCTGGAGTTATTTATATAAAAATTTTATGCTGAGTGCAAAATAGGGTGTAGTAAAAATTAATATACTTATATAACTTTTTTTTAATTAGTGCTTTTTTTTATTCTTCTAAATATTAGCAGTAGTTTTTCTGTTCATAATTTTCCTGTGCGCGCCATCCCAAAGATTGATACGTTTTTGCAAAGAGTTAATAGTTATTTTTTCAGCTTCTTCCCAAAAAAGCTGATTGGTTCCGCATAGGTTTGATGTCATTTGTAAAGCAAGATGACTGTGTTGATCTCCGTCAACCTCTATGTGTCTTTCGAGGTAGTATTTAAAAATTGCAATGTTATTAGGAAAATTACGATGAATGTCATTAACCATTGATATAAACATTCCAGGGATTAGGTCTTCACGTCCAAAAGTGAAAATTGCCGATTGCAAATAATCTTTATTACTGTCAATAATTTCAAATGTAAAGTTAACAAAGTCGGATGCTTCTTTTGGAGTTTTCGAAGCAGTAAAAGCTAAGTTTAAATTCTCAGTTTTTTTTAATACGTCTAAAAAATATTCAATTTGATAAGTATCCGCCCCACATTGATGCATAGCATCAAGATACATTTCGAAATGACTTTTCCTAATGCCATTTAGGTCAAGATCTGATTCTTCACCAACAACAATTTCGTTAATAAGGTGTCTTGTATTAGCCGAGCCTTTTGGAAACCAAGGAACAGTAGTGCAAGTTAGATTTTTTTGTAGAGTTTTAAGTAAAGACATAAAGTCCCATACAGCATAAACGTGGTATTGCATAAACACTTTTAAGTCGTCTATATCTTTAATTGCTGAATAAACTTTATGATTAATTATTTCTTGCCTTAAAGGTTCAATTACCTTTCTTATTTTCTCAATTTGTTCTGTCATTTTATTTTTGTAATCTTTATTTTGGTTATTTTTTTATAAAAAATAACCTCTAATTCAATGCTTCAGTTCGTTTTTGCCTTATAGCTCCATACATGTTGTACATTATTTCCATATGGGGTGCTGTAAGTACTGCCAAGCTTAAAAAAATATATCCGGCAACAGCATTTTTATTTACAAACATAAAACCAGTAAGACCAAATATTGCAATGCCGGCGAGGGCTATCAAACTGTATAGTAAAATTTGTTTTGCAATTATTGTATAAGAGATCATATTTTTATTTCTCAAGTAATTCACTATATTATTAAGCGATAACAGCGAATGCCATACAACAAAATAAAATGTAAAGCCCAGCAGCATAGGTAAATTAAAAAGAATGAAAAGAATACATGCAAAACGAACTAAAAATTCTCCGGAATCGTTATTATCAAGATTTTTATTCTTTAAAAAGTAAATAAAAGCAGCAATAAAAAACAGGATACCAGTAGCAGAAAGTATATAATATCTATTCAGGCTAATCCAATTAATAATTATCTGGTTTTCCTTGCCTGATTCAAATAACTGGTAAATTGGTTTTACATCATCAAAATGATGCAGTAAAATAACACTCAGTATTACTAACCCATATGATATTACAAATATTTTTCCTACTAGTGAGTTGGTTTTAAATTGATACAAATCTGTTTCGCCAAAATGGTATGCAGCAAAAAAAATAAATAGTATGTTGCCGCATACCGGAAATAAAAATAATATACCAGCAAACAATACCAATCGGCCCAGGTAAACTAAAAAGAATTTTTTTTTTGAAAATATTTTCTTGCATAAATCAGCATTTCTTGCAGCTACTAATAAATCTGCTGCACCATGGGGTACGCCAAGGAGTAAAATACCTACAATGAAAATGAAATATTGTGTATTTGGCTGAACAGCTAGAACATAATGCTGAAATAAAAGTAACAAGAGACCCAGTAACAATAAAACAATCTTTTTCATAGACTTTCTATATCTGGTATTTATAAGAAATTAAAAAGGTGTGATAAAATTTTATCACACCTTTTTATTATACTCAATTAAGCATTTTGAGTAGTAGATTTATCTGACGTTGCCAAAGCATAGATTACCAAACCAAAACCAATTTTATTAATGGCATCTCCAATATTATAAACTATATCCATTGATAGACCCTGGAACATTTTTATTCCAAAGAATCCACCTTCTGTACCAGCAATATAACCAATAGGATAAATTGCCCATCCAACAAGTACAAACCAACCAAGTGTTTTAACTGCTTTTTGAACTGCAGGACCTGCGTTATTTGCGAGTTTTGCTATTTCACCAAACCAAACTAAATATACTATATAAAAGTAGGCTATACCACTAACTAAACCCCAAATCCAGCTTTGCGTTTCTTTACCATAAATAGCTTCACCAATATAACCAGTAACTAGCATTACTATTGATGCAAATATTAATTGCCACAATAAACCAATTTTTGCACCTGCTTTTTTAGTAATCAGATAAAATTCTACACACATTAATGGTACAGTAAGAATCCAGTCAACATAGCGAAAAAATACTG
>CAMBEI010000025.1 GCA_945865645.1 Chitinophaga pinensis
TACAAATTTATTTTACAATCTCAATATTATCTTCGGTAAGTAAGGGTAGATTTTTAAACCGTAAAATAATATTTCCGGTTGTTATTACATCTTTTTGGCAATACGTAACAATGCGTTCTAGATTTTTTTCTTTCCAATACACATCGCCAACCATGCTGCCATCAATATCATCTTTTGGTGATGGGACCTGCAGTGAAGCTGCGAGTAATTTTAAGGAAGTATAATGTTTATAATCGCCAAAGCGCCAATACTGAAAAGTATCTACCATATTGGTTTCCCATGGTTTCATATTTTGAAAATTTAAAACGGAAGGAATAGATAACCCATTAATCAACAAACGACGACAAATGAAAGGAATATCAAACTCTTTGATATTATGTCCAGTAAAACTTCGATTATTTTTATTAACATCCAACTTTTGCATAGCAGCGATAAATGCTTCTAATAAGATTTTTTCATCCTCCCCATAATAAGATTTTAATCTAAGTTGAATTGCATTATCATTTAGAATAAAAAATCCAATACTAATACAAACGACTTTAGAAAACTCAGCCATTACGCCTGCACGCTGCGGATAAAACTCAGCTGTAGTAACATTTTCAGGTAGCAATCGTTGAACCTTTTCTTCCCAAAGGGTTTTCCAATCTTCACTCAGTTCTTCAAAGCTGGAATGTTCAGGTACTGTTTCAATATCAATTAAAAGCAGGTTTTCTAATCGAATGTTGTGCATGGTGGTTGATTAAGAAAAACAATATACGATACAGATTTTATATTTGCAAGGAGGAATAATCAGTATTAAATGTGCTGTTTCCCTTATTATTAATTTTTAACAAAAGACCCCATTCTTTGCAGAATGGGGTCTCATTAAAATATACATTTCCATCTCCTACAAATCTTACACTTGTTGATTTAAAGGATAGGTTTTGTCTTAATCTTCTCCTATTTTCACTTTACCTTTTTGTTTTGCTATTACTTCTTCTGCAATATTATTTGGTGCAGGAGAATAATGGCTAAATTCCATGGTAGAAGTAGCACGGCCACTTGATAAGGAGCGCAGTTGGGTTACATAACCAAACATTTCGCTTAATGGCACTTTCGCTTTAATAACTTGTACACCATGTTTACTATCCATTCCTTCCAACATACCGCGCCTGCGGTTTAAATCACCCGTAACATCACCCATGTATTGATCTGGAGTTAATACTTCCACTTTCATGATCGGTTCTAATAAAACAGGTTTTGCTTTACGGCCTGCCTCACGATATCCTTGTTTTGCGCAAAGTTCAAAACTCATTGCATCACTATCCACTTGGTGAAAACTACCATCAAATACGCGCACCTTCATACTTTCCATTGGGTATCCAGCAAGTACACCAGTTGTCATAGCCGTTTCAAATCCTTTTTGAATAGCTGGTACAAATTCTTTTGGAATACTACCCCCAAACAAGCCATTTACAAACTGAAAATTCCCTTTATTCTTTTCTTTGTCATTTAAAAACTCTTCATCAGCTGGGCCGATTTCAAAAATAATATCAGCAAATTTACCACGACCACCAGTTTGTTTTTTCAAAGTTTCACGGTGCTCAATTGAATTTTGGAAAGCTTCTTTATAGGCAACCTGTGGAGCTCCTTGATTAATTTCTACTTTAAATTCACGACGCATACGGTCAATAATAATCTCCAGGTGTAATTCACCCATACCACTCAGAATAGTTTGTCCAGTTTCTTCATCAGTTTTTACACGTAAAGTAGGATCTTCCTCAACTAGTTTGGCAATTGCCATACCCATTTTATCCACGTCGGCCTGTGTTTTTGGTTCAATAGCAACACTAATAACTGGCTCTGGAAAAGTCATAGCTTCCAATACAATTGGATTATCTTCATTACAAAGTGTATCTCCTGTTTTAATATCTTTAAATCCTACAGCAGCTCCAATATCACCAGCTTCAATAAAGTCAACCGGATTTTGTTTGTTGGCATGCATTTGCATGATACGGCTAATGCGTTCATTTTTTCCTGTACGGGTGTTTAATACATAAGATCCTGAATTTAAGCGGCCACTATAAGCCCGGAAAAAAGCCAACCGACCCACAAAAGGATCGGTCATGATCTTAAATGCCAATGCACTGAATGGCTCTTTAGGATCACAATGACGGAATAACTCTTCACCAGTATCGGGATTAATTCCTTTAACTGCCTCTATATCCATTGGGCCAGGTAAATAACGAACAATAGCATCCAAAGCCGTTTGTACGCCTTTATTTTTAAAAGACGACCCACACATCATCGGAATGATAGAAATGTCAATGGTTGCTTTACGTATAGCTTCATGAATTTCTTCTTCAGAAATTGTATTGGGGTCATCAAAAAATTTCTCTAACAATTTATCATCATAATCAGCAACTGCTTCAATTAAATGTTGTCTCCACTCTTTCACATCCTCTACCATTTCTTCGGGAATTGGAATTTCATTGAAGGTCATTCCTAAAGTTGCATCATCCCAAACCATTGCTTTCAGGGTAATTAAATCAACGACCCCTTTAAAATTATCTTCGGCGCCAATAGGTAACTGTAAAGGCACAGCTTTAGCACCCAACATTTCTTTAATTTGTTTTACCACATTTAAGAAATCGGCACCTGCACGATCCATTTTATTTACAAAGCCAACGCGTGGCACTTTGTATTTGTTAGCCTGGCGCCAAACTGTTTCAGATTGTGGTTCTACACCACTAACGGCACAAAACAAAGCTAATAAGCCATCTAGTACACGTAAAGAACGCTCTACCTCTACGGTAAAATCAACGTGACCTGGGGTATCAATAATATTGAATTTATATTGTTTAGTATCTGCAATTTTTTTTCCTTGGTCCATCGGAAAATTCCAAAAACAAGTAGTAGCAGCCGAAGTAATAGTTATACCTCTTTCTTGCTCCTGAGCCATCCAGTCCATGGTTGCAGCACCATCATGCACTTCTCCAATTTTATGATTAACACCTGTATAATATAATATACGTTCGGTGGTAGTTGTTTTACCGGCATCAATGTGAGCGGCAATTCCAAAATTTCTTTGATAACGTAAATCTGCCATTTTTTTTTATTTAAATATTTAATATTTTATTTTGAGTTATATATTTTCTCTTATCCCATTAAACCTTTATTCATATTTTACCACAGTGTAGCTACAGTGTATTTCCCGTAAGTGTTGGGAACTGTTCGATATGTTAAATAAATACTCTCATAGCATGCTAATTAAGTACAATTCCATTAGACCATTATTGCATCTTTTAGCGGCGCAAAGGTACATTTTTTTATTTAAAATACAAAGCATCAGAACAAGCGTTTTGAGGAAAGGTAATTTTATTAAGCCTGTAAAAAAAGCCACCCTATTTTGGATGGCTTTAAATATCTTGTTTTTATAAATTAAATTCTAAAGTGAGCAAACGCTTTGTTGGCTTCTGCCATACGGTGCGTGTCTTCTTTCTTTTTAAATGATGCGCCTTCTCCTTTACTAGCTGCAACTATTTCATTAGCTAACTTATCAGACATGCTGCGACCATTTCGGTCACGGCTATATTTAATCATCCATTTAATGCTTAAAGAAACCTTTCTATCGGTACGAACCTCAGCAGGTATTTGAAAGGTAGCGCCACCAATACGGCGGCTACGCACTTCAACACCAGGGGTGATATTAGTAAGGGCTTTTTTCCAAACCTCATATCCATCTTCTCCTGTTTGCTTACTGACTTTATCTAAAGCATCATAAAAAATAATGTATGCGCCACTTTTTTTACCAGCCCACATTAGGTTGTTTACAAAACGTGTGACCAACTTATCATTAAATTTTGGATCAGGTGCTAAGGGTATTTTTTTCGGTTGTGTCTTCCTCATTGTTGTTTATTTTATCTTACTATATCATAACATTTTACGATGAATTAGTAGATGAGTTATTTTTTAGCTTTTTTAGTTCCGTACTTACTACGACTTTGTTTACGATCTTTAACACCAGCAGTATCTAAACTACCACGTACAATATGGTAACGTACACCTGGTAAATCTTTTACCCTTCCTCCACGTATTAATACAATAGAGTGCTCCTGTAAATTGTGTCCTTCACCTGGTATATAGGCAATTACCTCAATTTTATTGGTTAAACGAACTTTAGCAACTTTACGCAAAGCTGAGTTTGGTTTTTTAGGCGTTGTTGTATATACTCTAGTACAAACACCTCTGCGCTGCGGACAGCTATCCAAGGCCCTAGATTTACTTTTCGCTTTAATTACTTCTCTTCCTTTTCTTACTAACTGTTGTATTGTAGGCATTATATACTTTTAATTTTCGGACGGCAAAGGTAGTATTTATGATTTGATTTGAGAAACTTAAACTTAAAAAAAAAGAAAATATATTAACAATAATTTAAAAAACCGCTTTAGTAGGCGATTTTAATAGCTATTATAGGTTATAAAAATTAAATCTTCTCCATCCAACCATGGCGATCCAGCAAACTGCCATATCGAATTCCATTTAAGGTTTCTTTAATATAAGGCCCTGATTTCCAAGTATCTACATCAAAATGCATCACATAATCTTTGTATCGAAGTTCTTTTATCAGCGAAATTGTAGCAGCAGTGCCGGTTCCAAACACTTCTTGCAACTGACCAGATTTATGTGCTTCAATAATCTCATCAATACTTAAACGTCTTTCTTCTACTTCTACTCCCATATCCTTTAAAACGGCAATAACGCTATCTCTAGTAACGCCAGCCAATATAGTTCCTGAATCTAAACCTGGCGTAATTGCTTTATTACCAATAATAAAAAATACATTCATTGTGCCACATTCCTGCACATATTTATGTTCAAAAGCATCTGTCCATAAAACCTGATCGTAGCCCCTTTTTTTAGCTTCCGCTGTAGGGTGCATGGCTGCGCCATAATTACCAGCAGCTTTAGCGTAACCAACGCCACCTGGCACAGCCCTTACATATTCTTCTTCAACATAAATACGCATTGGCGTAGTATAATAAGGTCCGCTAGGACTAAGAATAATCATAAATTTATATTTATCACTTGGCCTAACCCCAATCATATGATCACAGCTAAACATAAATGGTCGAATATACAAAGCATGATCGGATTGTTGTGGAATCCAGTTGTTATCAAGGCTTACAAGCAGCCGCATTCCTTCCATAAAAATATCTTCGGGCACTTGTGGCATCTCCATTCGTTCGGCCGATATATTAAAACGCTTATAATTGTCTAAGGGACGAAAAATAAAAGCCTCTCCATTCGTATTTTTATATGCTTTAATACCTTCAAAAATTGATTGCCCATAGTGTATTGCGGCTACTGAAGGATCTAACAATAAGGGCTGGTATGGTTTAATTTCTACTTGCTTCCATTCTCCATCTTCATAATCCACTTCTAACATATGATCTGTAAAATATTTTCCAAATGGAATATTTTCAAGATTTATATCATTAAGCTTACTGCGTTCAACTTTTGTAATATTTATATTTTTAGCTGCAATCATAATCCTTAATTTTACTGCAAAGAAACGAAAAAAATAAGAGTTTATAAATTACATTTTAATGAGTTTAGATAATATTCAAATTCCGATATCAATCATTCAAAGTTTGTATGGTAAATCTTTATATGATTTAAAAGTAGTTAAAGATCTTAGTACTATAATTGAATCAAATGATTTTTCTTTTTTAGGTAGTAATCAGAAAAATATTGTCCTAGTCGTTAGCTCCTCACTAGCTATTTATTTGCCTGATGAAGAGCTTAATTTTTTATTAGGCATACTAACTGCTTGCAAATTAAGTATGGCTGATATTGCGTTAATCAATATGAAAAAAAATCCCGCACTCATTTATACTAATATTACAAGCCAGCTAAATGCAGAAAAAATATTTCTATTTGGTTTAGATGCCCAATCGTTGAAATTGCCTTTACAGTTTGAAAATTATCAAATTCAAAATTACAATAACCAGGTTTATCTTTCTTCTGTTTCATTGAGTGAATTACAAAAAGATAATGGAGAAAAATTAAAATTATGGAATTGTTTAAAAACTATATTTTCATTGTAATTATTTTATAACAGAAATGGACACCCTCATATTTGCCACCAATAATCAAAATAAGGTTGAAGAAGTAAGGTCGTTGTTGGCCAATCTTTTTAATATTATAACATTAAAAGAAGCCGGTATAGACATTGATATTCCGGAGCCGCATGATAGCCTAGAAGCTAACGCCACTGAAAAGTCAAAAACAATTTTTAGTATGACAAATAAAAATTGCTTTAGTGAAGACACAGGACTGGAGGTAGAAGCATTGAATGGAGAGCCAGGTGTACACAGTGCAAGATATGCCGGAGAATGCCGAATCTTTAACGACAATATAGAAAAACTTTTAAACAATCTTAATGTAGAAAATAATAAAACTGCCCGTTTTAGAACAGTAATATCATTATTACTTGATGGTAGAGAGTATTTTTTTGAAGGCATTTGTTCAGGTAAAATTATTTCCGAAAAAAAAGGTAAAAATGGCTTTGGATATGATTCGATTTTTATACCCGACGGCAGTGATAAAACTTTTGCTGAAATGGATATGGAAGAAAAAAATAAATTTAGTCACCGTAAAAAAGCTATGCAAAAATTAATAAAATTTTTAAAACCCTAAAATGGCAAGAATAAAACTTGAAATTCCAAAGCACATTATTTATACCTGTAAAATACCTGTTAGGGTATGTGATATTAACTACGGATGCCATGTAGGTAATGATGCATTTGTAAATATTATTCATGAAGCCAGGGCGCAATGGCTAAATAAATATGGTTATACCGAATTACAAATAGAAGGTAATGGCCTAGTGATGAGTGAGCTTGTTATAGAATTTAAAAAAGAGTCTTTTTATGGCGATGTGGTAGACATAACACTCTATGTAGGCGAAATATTTAGAATAGGCTTTGAATTATACTACCAACTTTTTACAACCCGAAACAAAGAACCCCTTTTATTGACTAAAGCAAAAACAGTAATGATTTGTTATGATTATGAGTCAAAAAAAACAGTTTCAATTCCTAAAAATTTAAACACAATCCTTACGGCTTAATCTTCGTTCCACCTTATCCAATTTTCTTCGGCCTGAATAATCAGCATCTCAAAACCATTAATTATAATAGCCCCTTGCGCCTCGCCCTTTTGTAAGAATAAAGTTTTGGCTGGTTTATATACTAGATCAAACAAATAATGATCAGCGGTTAATAAGTCATAAGGCAAATCAGGACAAGTATCTTCAGCTGGCGACATGCCTAGCGGTGTTGCATTTATGATAATATTGTGCTCCTTAATAATTGCATCAGTAATTTTATCGTATTGAATAAAATTTGTAAAATCACTTACATTTCTTGAAACAACTAAAAATTGGATACCTAATTTTTTAAGTATATACCTTACTGCTTTAGATGCACCTCCAGAGCCTAATACCAATGCTTTTTTATGATATGGTTTTAAATTTTTTACAAAAGATTTCTCAAATCCAATGATATCTGTATTATAAGCAGTTAATTCGGCACCCCGTATTTTAATGCAGTTTGCAGCACCAATTTGTTTTACTTCATCTGATAAGTGTGTAACATAATTGAGTACTTTTTCTTTATAAGGAATAGTTACACTCAAGCCTTTAAGTGAAGTATTATTAATTAAAAATGTAGGAAACCCTTCTATTGATATTAAGGGAAAAGAATAGTAAGCAGAATCGACTATTCCTTCTTTTTCTATTTTTTCGGTAAAGTATTGTTTAGAAAACGAGTGCGTTAATGGAAATCCAATAGTGCCGTAAATGGTCATTATTCAATTTATTTATTCAAATATAAATGAAACGTATCACCCCTTAAACCAATACGCATAGCCTCTAAAGGAATGACTTCATTGGGAGCAATATTTCCTAGGTTAACATTGCAGCCAATAAGTTCTAAAAAGTATAGTTGCTGTGCTTTTTGAGGCGCTTCCCAAATAATTTTTCCTTCGGGAATTTTAGTAAGTATTTCTTGTACTAATCCTTCTCTTACTTCTCCAGTGCCCCTGTATATACCCACATTACCAGCTTCTCTTGCTTCTGCAATTACATAGGTGGAGCCCGCCTCCAATTCAGCATGCATTAATTCAATCCATTTATAAGGAGGAAGAATATGTGCTGCATCTTTGCTGCCAACTTCACTTAGTACCACACCAATTTTAGCTAATTTTTCTATGTAGCCGCACTTTTCGGCATGTGGTATTTCAATAGATCCATCACTAACCTCCATATAGCTAACGTTATATTCTTTACATACATTAAGATAATCTTCAAATTGATTTCTAATTAAAAATGCTTCAAAAAGGGTGCCTCCAAAATATATAGGCATATTATAGGAACTATAAACTTCCAATTTTTCTTTTAAATTTGGGGTAACGTAAGATGTGCCAAAGCCAAGTTTTACAACATCTACATGAGGATGGGTTGCGCTCATAAAATTTTTTGCCTCTTCTACACTTAACCCTTTATCCATTACCATAGTAATTCCATGAGTGCGGGGTTGTTGGGTACGCTCTGGTATTTGAGAAAGATTAAAATTCATAATGTTATTTTAAAGAAATGCAAATATAATCTATGCACTCCAAAAAAATATAATCTAAATCATGTTCAAAAAAAATAAAACCGTTTATAATGATTTGCGTTTTTTGTAACGAGCAATAATATCAACTACCTGTTGCACCTGCAATATTGCAGGATTTATTTCTATGAATTTTTTAAGGAGCTTGGGATTCTTATTCATCCCTGCTTCTAAATTCAGTAATGCTTCTTTTGATTTACCCATGGCATACAAAACAGCACTTTTATAAAAAAGAAAAATAGGTTTACCATCTGTTTGTTCAAAAGCAAATCCAGAATATTCCAATGCCTCTTCCCACATTTCGGCTTTATACAGGCATTTTAGTAATTCAAGCCAACCATTAATATTTTTAGGCCTTACCCTTACTACATTACCAAAATAGGTAATGGCTTCATCCCATTTATTTAATTCCAAATAACATTGTCCCATAGCTAAATTATAATCAGGTTGCATACGATGTATGCGAAGGGATATTTCCAGATTTTTTATTGCACTATCCCAAACACCTTCATTCATGTAGGTACAGGCAATTTTATAATTTAATTGGGTGTCTTCATTATTTAAATGACTAGCTTTTCTATAATTAAATCTGGCTTGTGCATAATTACCCATTTTATCGTAACAATGACCAATGGCTTCATAAATGACATCTTCGGGCCTAGTAAGTTCTAGCACCCTTTCTAATACCTCTATTGCTTCTTTATACTTGCGAAGACGTATATATGCATCACCCATATTACGCAGGGCAAAGTCAAATTTTTCATCTACTGCTACAGCATACCCATAAGCATCGATTGCTTTTTCATAAAGCTTTAAACCTTGATACGCTGCTGCCATATTAAACCATGCCAATTCATTGAATGGGAATTGATCAATTATTTTTTGGTGTAAACGGATACCCTCTTCATTACGGCCAGTAAAATCTGTCCAAAAACATATTTTATATAATGCTTCTTCATTGTTGGGATCTTGCTCCAAAATCATTTTTAAACAATCGAATACTTTTTCAAAATTCTCATAATCGTCATAAACATCCGCTAATTCAAATAATAAATCAAGTTTTTCATCTCCATCAAAATTATGAATGGCAGCTTCTAAAACAGTTGCTGCTTTTTGTTGCATATCTAAGGCCAGGTAGGCATCTGTTTTTAAAATATATAGATTCGTGTCCTTGCTATCTAGCAGCTCGGCTTGATCTAGTATGAATAAAGCTTCTTTATAATGTCTTAAAGCAATTAATATATCTGCCTTTTTTAAAAGCAACATAGCAGAATAAGGGTATTGTTCCACACCATAATCAGCGACTTCTAGCGCTTGATTCAATTGCTCTTTTTCATCGAAATAATCGATAATGCGTTCAAATGAATCTTCTTCTATAAAGGAGTTAGGTTTGCCTAATTTGAGATTTTCAAATTGCTGAAGTAATGCCTTTAATTCTTCTCTATCTTGACGGTAAGGGTGTTTACTCATTGGCTATAGGTTGTTGTAAATTAGGGATTTTTAAAGAAAAAATCAACTTTTAATACCAATATGTAAATATAAACGTTAAAAGAGTGTAAAAATAATTGGTGACTGGTATGTAATTACTAGAAAAAATACAATATATTTGCCTTGATGAATTTAAACCCAATGATAAAACAATCTAAAAATATACTAGCAATCCTTTTGCTTTGTGGCATAGGGTATAGTGCATTGGCAGATAAAGGCATTGGCAAAAAAAATAAATCGCGATCGAGCCTTAATATTAGCACCAATAGTTCTTTAAGAAATTCCATTGCATTTAATCTTAAAACGGGATTAAAATATACCGGCAGTTTATTTATAAATCAACAGGTTGATGGCAGAAATTTACTGAGCAACACCCTATTAACATATCAAAAAGGAAATACCGTATATATTATCCCGCACAAGCAAATTATTGCCGTACCCGAAGTAAGACAAGGATACACTGGAATGAAATTAATAATTAAAGCACAGTAATACTAAAGCATAACTTAAATGCTTTTTTTATCCCCCTTTTAGTCCACTTTTTTGGATTTTTGATTGATATCATAAGTCATTACCCTGTAGCCTGATGTAGGAAAATCAAATAAGGACTGCTGAATGGCATCGTAATTTATTTTAGACAAAGTGTACTTAAATTTATATTTACCAGATTCAATTTCATATTGAATGGCTAAACCGGGTAAATTAATAAATATAGCATCGCATTCTTTATTAGCCGAAACTAAATCGGGAGAATAATAAACTTCAAAAGTTTTACCATCAGGCATTTTAGCAATGGCTTTTCTGGTATTAAAATTGCCAATAGTTTTAAATTCATTGGAAAGTTCAAAACTGATATCGCGATACATTTTATTTTTTACCAACCAGTTTTCTTTGGTAAGTGTTATCATTAATTTTTGTCCGCTAAATTCTTTTAAAATTACCGCATTATTCATCTTTGAATTAAAAATGGTTATTTCTTTTCCTAAGCTGCTAAGCACATCAGTACGGATATTATTACCTTGTACATAAATGGTAGTGGTAGCTCCATCAAAAGTATTGCTCTTTTGCGGCGCAGCGTTTGCATCTTCAATAACCATATTGTAACTGAGATAACCCTCTGCAAAACTACGTTGTGCATTTGCGTATGAACAGTTGATAAGTAAAGTAATTATAAGTATTAAACCTTTACATTTTTGCATTATTTTCATTATTTAATAAAGATAATAAAATCTAGTGCCAAGTTTATGTGAAAAATAAAACTAGTTTTTAGCACTTTTTTTCTTTAAATCTTGAAGTTTTTTATTGCTTTCCTGCATAGATACCATACGCTCCTGAAATTTACTTTGCTTTACCGGCTTCTTTCTATTTTCCTCAATTTGTGCAAGTATTTTTTCATGGTTTATAATATATTTTTGTATTACAATTTGTAATATGAGGGTTATCGTATTAGAAACTGTATAATACCAAGTTAATGCAGCAGGCAAATTATTAAATACGCCTAACAGCATCACAGGAAAAATATACGGCATATACTTCATAACCGGATTGCTATTATCCTGCATAGTACTCATGCTATAAATAGAAATAATTAAACTAGTAATAGTAGCCGTGATGGTAAATAAACTTATATGATCACCATAAAAAGGAATAGAAAAAGGCAATGTAGCAATGGAATCATAAGCCGCCAAATCGGTTGCCCATAAAAAATTTTGGCCCCGTAAAGAAATATTGGATTGAAAGAAATAATACAGCGACATGAATATAGGTATCTGTAATAAAGCGGGCAAACAACCTCCCAAAGGGCTCACCCCTGCAGATTTCCAGAGCTTCATCTGATCCATGCTAAACGCTTGCTTATCCTCTCCATGTTTTTCTTTTAACTTATCAATTTCTGGTTTAAGCGCTTTCATTTTAGCGCCGCTTAAATAACTTTTATATAAAATGGGGGAAGTAATTAAACGAATTAAAAGGGTAAGTAATAAAATTACCATCCCCATACTCTCAATTTTTTTTCTTAAAAAATCAAAAACGGGTAATAAAAAATGTCGATTTATATATTTCACAAATGCGAAAACGCCGCTACCATAAGGCACAATATTTTCCATTTTATTATTATACTTGCTTAATACATTATAATCACTAGGGCCATAATATAATTGTAACGGCACGGTAGTTAATGTGCCACCTCCAAGTTGAATATTACAGTTCGCCGTGGTTCGGGTAATAATATGCAAGGAATCTGCAGGCACAACCCAAGTAATTATAGCGCTTTTAAATTTAGCTGATAAAGCAGCAATAAAAAATTGTTGTTTAATAGCAAGCCAATCTACTGGATTTTCAAATTTTTTATCATCCCCAGTTGCTACATATTCAAAATCATATTTTCCGTCTTTCAAATAAGATATATGGCTTTGCTGCCTTTCATACTGAATATCTTTTTCAATTTGAGGAGTTTCACTTTGCCAGGTTAAATTAATTGTATTTTGAGATACTAATTTATCTGCTCCATTCATGATTATATTAAAATCAACCAAATAACTATCATGCTGCAGGATATACTGGTGCGTAATTTCCTTTCCTGTTGAATCTTTTAATACAAAAGAAATAGTTTGTGATTTATCCGCATTTGCCATCTTCTTACTACTTACAAAATAAATGTTATCTGTAGCTGAAGTTTGATTATTTCCTGTATTTATTTGATAGGTTAACTTATTAAATTTACCGTTTTCTAAAATAATAGGATTGCCATCAAATTTTTTATAGTTTTTTAATTCAACTATTTTGGGCTGTCCGCCTTTATTGGTAAAAATAATTTTTACCAAATTATTTTCCAATGTATCTAAATGCTCGGTGTTAGTTTTATCTGTTATAAATACTCCAGGTAATTTTTGTTGTGCAAGTTGTAAAGAATCCAATAATAAAGCATCTTTTTTTGCTGCAATAGGGTCCATCTTTGGCATTGTGGCCAATAAAGAATCTTCAAGTCGTTTTTTTTCGGTTAAATACGCTTGGTTACTGCGACTGTTAATTACAAACATTGCAATCAGCAATGCTCCAATCAATAAAAAACCAATAACCGTATTTTTATCCATTCCCATTTTTTGATTGTTTTAAGTGGGCAAAGGTAATTAAAGTTTTATCGCTTTAGTTACCAATTAAAAAAAGCCTTCTGTTTAAAGAAGGCTTTGTAGAATTACATTTTTTATACTATTTTTTTGCTTCAGGCGCAGCAGCTTTTACGGCTGGGGCAGCGGCGGCAGTCTTAGGCACTGTTGATTCTTCCTGTTTCAATTGTCTTGTCATGGTAACAGATGCAATTGGAATACGGGGAGAATTTAATACTTCCATATTTTCCATGATAACATCTTCTACCCTAATATTTTCGTTTAATTCTAGTTTTTCAATATTAACATCGATATGCTCTTTTAGATGTTTTGGAAATAATTTCACCTTCAAAGATTTCATTTTAGTAACCAATTTTCCGCCGGCTTTAACACCTTCTGGAACGCCAATGTAGTTAAGGGGTAAGTTTGCAATTATTTTTTTATTTTCTACCAACTCTAAAAAATCTACATGTAGTAACAAATCTGATACTTTATGAAATTGCAGATCTTTTAAAATACAACGGTAGCTATTACCGTCAATAATAACATTTGCCACCATAAAGTCGGGTGTGTAAACGATGTCTTTAAAAGCAGTTGCCGGAGCCGAGAAATTAATCTCTTTAGAACCACCATAAATTACACCTGGCACCATTTTCTGAGAGCGAAGTTGGCGGGTGGCTTTTTTTCCGCTTTCGGTCCTCAGTTGTCCTTCGATTGTAATTGATTTCATTGTATAATATTTTTTATGAGGCGCAAAGGTAGGAAAAATGAAGCAATTTGCCTATTGAAACCTACACACTCTATAATGATTATTGCTTATTTGCCATCCTACTTCTTATAAATAAGCTATTAATACTCTTATTTTCAAAGGCATTACGTATAGTAATTGCAAATAACTCATCAGTAGAGAGCACTTTTATTTTACTGCATTCTCCCCTTAAGGGAATCGTATCACATACTACCAGTTCCTCTAATACACTATTTGCTATATTATTATAGGCATTACCACTTAATACTGGGTGAGTACATAAAGCTCGAACACTATTGGCGCCTTTTTCCATCATTAAGGCAGCGCTTTTTACTAAAGTACCTCCTGTATCACATATATCATCAATTAAAACAACATCTCGCCCTGTTACATCGCCAATTACAACCATGCTAGCAATTTCGTTGGCTCTTTTACGATGCTTATCACAAATAACCATTTCGCATTCAAAATAGGTCGCTATTTCACGAATGCGGTTGGCACTGCCTACATCGGGTGCAGCAAAAGTTAAATTTGCTAGTTTTAAATTTTCGATATAGGGGATAAAAATTGCTGAAGATTCTAAATGATCAACTGGTATATCAAAATAACCTTGTATTTGTGGAGCATGCAGGTCCATAGTAATAACCCTATCGGCGCCAGCTGCTGTTAGCATGTTAGCAACTAATTTTGATCCGATGGCAACACGTGGTCTATCTTTTCTGTCTTGCCTAGCTAATCCATAATAAGGTATAACTGCAATTACTTTATAAGCAGATGCTCTTTTGGCGGCGTCAATCATCAATAGCAATTCCATCAGATTATCGGAGGGAGAGTAGGTACTTTGAATTAGAAAGACAAAACGACCTCTAATACTTTCTTGAAACTCAACATAAATTTCACCATCACTAAATCGTTGAATATTGACTTTGCCTAGTGGTTCTCCAAATTTTTTCGCAATTTTTTCGGCTAGGTATTGTGAGCCGGTACCTGAAAATAATTTTGCTTTTGATTCCATATAAATATAAATTGAGGTGGGTGAAATATAATATTACGCGAAAGTATCATTTAGTTTACAAGATTTAATATAGTTACAATGAAAAATGTCAACAAGACGTCCACATCTATAAAAAATTGGGCTATTGATGATCGCCCGCGGGAAAAATTACTTACCAAAGGAGCTGCAGCGCTTAGCAATTCGGAGTTGCTAGCTATTTTATTAAACAATGGCAGTAAAAACAAAACTGCTGTAGAGCTAGCAAAAGAGATATTAAAACTTGGCCAAGATAATTTAAATGAGCTAGGAAAATTATCATTAAATGATTTTACACAGATAAAAGGCATTGGGCAGGCCAAATCTATTACAATTGCCGCTGCGCTTGAATTAGGCAGAAGGCGTTATGCAAGCACAGCACTAACAAAGCCGGTTATAAAATCTAGCGGAGATATTGCTAATTATTTACAAACCACTTTAAAAGATTTTAATTACGAAGTTTTTGCTGTAGTTTTTTTAAACCGTGCTAACAAAATAAATCATTTCGAAATCATTAGTCGCGGAGGTTTAACTGGCACGGTTGCTGATCCAAGAATTATATTAAAAAAAGCACTTGAAGAAGATGCTACGTCTATTGTATTATGCCACAATCACCCCTCTGGTAATTTACAGCCAAGCAAGGCAGATGAAGATATTACTATAAAAATTAAAGCGGCTGCCAGCTATTTCGACATTACAGTTATTGACCACATCATTGTAAGTGAGGAAGGTTTTTATAGTTTTGCAGATGAGGGAATACTTTAGTTCTTAGTTCTTAGTTCTTAGTTTTTAGTTAATATTTACAAGCAGTATAAATTATGGCAACCGTACAAAATTTTGAAGATTTAAAAGTTTGGCAAAAGTCGAGGATATTATGCAATGAAATTTTTGATTTGATAACAACAGGTAAGTTTGCTAAAGATTTTGCATTAATTGACCAGATAAACAGATCCTCCGGTTCGGTAATGGATAATATAGCAGAAGGTTTTGGGAGAATGGGCAACAAAGAATTTATTAACTTCCTAACCTATACTTATGGATCAGCACTTGAATGCAAATCGCAACCCTACAGGGCATTTGACAGAAAATATATCAGCAACGAAAAGTCGGAAGAACTGTTTAATTTAATTGAAGAAATCAAAAAAATGACAAATGCGCTGATTACCTATCTTGGACATTCAGATTTAAAGGGGCAAAAATTTAAAGCCAGAGACAATAAAAAGCCTCAATAAATCTCAGTCTGCCCCAAACTAAAAACCAAAAACTAAAAACTAACAGTTTACGCCTGCGCTGTTGGTCCGCCAAAATTAAAAGGTATTTCCACTGCTTCCATATCTTGAATAGTTCCGTTAGCAGTTTCAAATTTTTTAATATTATCAACCATTGCCTTCATAAAACGCTTGGCATGAAAGGGAGTTAAAATGATTCGGCTTTTAACTTTGCTTTTTGGCGTACCTGGCATTACATTTACAAAATCTATTACAAACTCAGCATGGCTGTGGGTAATGATAGCCAGGTTTGCATAGGCTCCTTCAGATACTTCTTCAGAAATTTCTATATTGATTTGATTGGGTTGTTCGGGTAGAATATTCATTTTTTTTTACAAAGATAAAAAAAAGAGCCCCAATTTGAGGCTCTTTGTAAAAAGTATTTTTAAAATAAAATTATCTTGGACCAAGATATTTCCACTTCTCATCAAAAGTAATACGAGGACCAACAGGTACTACACTGGACTGCACCATAAAGTATTTGATCAAAATATCTTTATTACCCTGTACGGCGTTTATACCACTTGGATCTAATTCAGCTCTCCTGGTATTGGGTGCAGAAAATAATGGAGCTCCAGATCCTGCTGCAGGACTTCCTAAGCTTGTTGCCGCACCATAAGAAGGATCACCATAATAATTGTGAACTCTAGAAACGACATTTGTAGCAGGATTAAAATTTACTACTAATCCATAACTTCCGAAACCAGAGTTGGCACTTCCATTTAGCATAGGATGACCGCAACAGCCCCAGATTGTTTGGTCAACAAGGAAACAGGTACTACCACCTGAAGTTACCAAATGTGCTTCCCATGCGCCACCATTAGCAGCAGGGAAACCCGAAATTGCAGGGTTATTCCACTGATACCATGGCTGGCCGGTTAATTCAACCATTGGGCCGGTAACAGCATAAATACCATCATATGCATTTTTAGCACCAATTTCAACTACTAATGATTTTTGTGTAGAAATTTTACCGCCAGCATTAGCAGTTAAAACGGTAAACCCAAGCCCATAAAGTGCGCTTGGGTTAAGTAATGTTGCATTGGGTATGGTGATATATACTGATTTTGATAATTCACCCGGGTTAAAGGTAAGGGTCCAGGTTCCACCCAGGCCACCTGCTTTTACCCCTCCGGAAATAGCTATACTATGAAAGGCTGTAGGGAACTGCAAATAACCAGGATTTACCGCTCTTACGGCCGCCGTATCATCTCTTAAAGTAACAATCATAGTCTTGTCTAATTCAGCAGCGTTTGGTACATCTCTGCGAACTTCCAATCCAAGCATGGTAAATGTCGTAGAAACAAAGTCAATTGGCTTTTTTGTTAAAGAAGCAGGAGTGCCACCATCTAGTATTTTTACCAAGGTTTGTCCAGCATCTCCCATTGGAGTAGACACACTAGGTTTGTCACAAGCTGTAAATGCCAAAGAAACAAATGCAATAATTGCAAGGCTCTTTGTTAGGTTTAAATATTTCATGTTTTGTTAATTTATATTTTTTACGAAATTTATTAAATAATCTATTCTGGTTTTAACCAGAATAGATTAAAATTTCTTATTAATTATTCCACCAAATTTTAGAGTCTTGTTTATCTCCACCTGTTAATCTTGCTGCAGCTGCTATTACATTAGCATTGTTAAGACTATAATCTGCAGTAGCATAAACATAGCGTTGTACAAATGCGCCAGTACTAAATCTACTTGATTTAAGATTTGGAACACCTGTTCTTCTTTGTTCAGCCCAACCTTGATTACCATCAGGGAAGTTTGCAATCCAGCGTTGTAATGCAATACGAGCTAATTTTGTTGTTGTAGCTGCATCTTGAATATTGTTACTTGCCACATTAAAATTATCATATGGTGCTGCACCTGCTCCAATACTTCCTGGCACACCTGCACCAGCGGTATAAGAAGCAGCCCCGCTTAAGTAAGCAGCTGGTAAAGCTACACCCCATTGTGAATATGACTCTGTAATAGCAGCATTATAATCAGCTTCGGCACTAACAGAACCACCTGCTATCCATCCTCTTTCTTTAGCTTCTGCTTTTGCTAATAAAACTTGTGCAGCAGAAACAATAACTATAGATGAATTTTCTAAACGCTTACTTACAGCCAAAACTCTTGATTGACCACTACCTACACTATTACCATATGCAATAGCTAGATTTCTAGGTAAGCCATAAGGGAACATAACGCTATTTGTACCAAATACAGTTGAACGAGTATCACCCAATCCACTTAATACATCTCCTAGTGTTTTAGAAGAAGCATAATCATCACGAGTTTCATACACACTAAACCAAGGACATTTATATGATCCGCCTGGATAAACGAGTGTAGCATTTTCAGAATTGGTAGAGATATGACCAGCATTAGCTGCATTATCAAATTCCACAGCGGCTTTACCACCAGCTGCAGGATATCTTTTTGTTAAACGCATAGCCATTAGCATACGTAAGCTATTACCAAATTTTTTCCAATTTGCTATGTTACCACCGTATAAAAGATCGCCTTTTATAGGAGCGCCATTATCAAAACTAGCAACTGCTTGTTTACATTCTTTTATTATTCCAAAATAAACATCTTCCTGCATGTCATACTTTGGAGTTAAGTTAGATGCGCCCAACAGTGCTTGACTGTAGGGAATATCTCCCCACCTGTCGGTAGTTTGCCAGAAAATAAATGACTTTAAAATTCTAGCAATAGCTATCTGATTAGCATTAGATCCGTTAACAGCCGCAATGCCTGAAGTTGCTGGATCAGAGTTATAAGCAATAATTGTTTGTAAATCTTGTAGTGAACCTGAATACGCGCCACTCATATCAAATTGAGGTAATGAATATAAAGAGGTTTCTGTATACTGATTTTCAGAAACATATTGAGCATAACAACCTGTTCCTAAATTAGCAGCATAACCACCTAATCCTGAAATTACGTTTGTTAATAAAGCAGCAGTAACAGGACTAGTAATCCCATTAGGATTTGCATTGGTATCGCCGAACTGGTCAATTTTTGCACATCCTGTACCCAATATCATCATGGTGATGAGGGTAAAAGTTGCGATTTTTTTAATTGTTATATTTTTCATTTTTATATAATTTTTTAGGTAATTAATTTAGAAACCAAGTTTTAAGTTAACCCCAACTGATCTAGTTCCGGGCAGCTGACCATCTTCTCCATAAACACTACTAATCTCTGAAGGATCAAATCCTTTAGTTTTAGCATAAATTAACCATGGATTACGAGATACGACTGAGAAAACTGCAGTTTTTACATATTTGCCAATGCCTAATTGTTGAACTGGAATTTTGTAACCAATACTTAACTCTCTTAATTTTACAAAGGTTAAATCATATACACTATTTTCTGAAATACCGCTACCTCTAAACTGATGGTAATAAGTTTGGCCATCAACATAATAATCAACTGCTTTACCAATAGCGTCTACACCAAATACGTGAACACCTCCACCATCAGCAACTGGATCACGCAAGGGAACACCACGATCATTTAATTCAGCAGTACGGGAAGTTAAACCAGAGAAAGTACCCCAGTAGTCAGATAATGAGAAGAATTTACCACCATAAGAGTAGTCAATATTTACATTAATTGTAAAATGCTTGAATAAATTAAATGTATTTTGAAAACCTCCAGTATAATCTGGTAATACACTTCCAAATTTAGCATCAGCTTCACGAATAAATAATCCGGCTGAAGTTAACTGAGGAGTTCCCCCAATTTTTTTAATGCCTCCGCCAAACATTTGGCCATAACGTTGTCCTATTTCATTTACTGTATAAGCGGCACCTGATGTTGAAAAAGCACCAGAGGAGACATTCAATCTTTTAATATCACCAAAAATTGAAACTATCTCATTTTTAGATAGTAGTCCCCAAGTTGTGGATAAAGTCCAATCGAAGTTTTTAGATTGAACTGGCTTAACAAATGCAGTTACATCCCAACCTTTTTTAACAAGTTCACCTGCATTTTTAGATATAGTTGTAAATCCTGTTTGACCAGGTACAGTTACGTTAACAGGGAAATCTTTGTTTGTTCTATCCCAGTAAGTAACAGTAAAACCAACTTTATTTTTAAATAAACGTATTTCTATACCAAGTTCTTTTTCTACGTTGGTAGCACCTTGTAAAGCAGGATCAACCAAGTTATTAGGTACAGAAGTAAATATATTACCATTCCATTGTGTAGAACCAATACCATAAGTTGAATTTAGTTGATAAACCCCTAAGGTGTTTAACAATTGACCAATTGAACCTTTGATTTTACCATAGCTAATAAATGGCAGGGCCTTTTTAGTAAAATCGCTAAACACAAAAGACATACCAGCACTTTTAGAATCAATAAAATGACCTGTTGGTTCAGTTGAGGTATAATCTCTACGATAAGACCCTTCAACAAATAAATAGTTGCGGAACCCAATATCACCCGATATAAATAACCCACGACGAATAAATTGTGACCTACTGTTACCGTAACTAATTGGATCTTTAGAGTTAGATAATGCATATAAACCTGGTGCACTTAAACCGCCCATTGTATTAGCATTTACACCTCTAGATTTGGTTTTTAGTATATCGAAACCAGCATTTGCGTTAAATTGAAAATCTTTATACTTTTTGTTGTATGTAATTCTACCTTCATAATTTTGACGATCACTGAAGGTATTATTTACGCCATATCCAGCTTTTGCATTCCCTTGAAAAGGATTAAAAGACATTTGATTAGCACTTTTTTCTAATTCGCTCTTATAAGTAGTTTCCGAGTTAGTAGTCAATTGTTGCTTACGATAAGTGGCTTTAACTGTAAAATCGTTGTTAATTTTATAGTTTAAAGATACATCACCAAAAAGTCTATCTCTTCTAACACTGTTATCTATATAGTCGAAATATTGGTAAAAATTGTACCAATAATTACCGCCATAAGATTTAGCCGGATTTGAAGGATCGTAAGCATCTGGATTATTTTTATTCCAGCTTGCAAAAACACCTTCAGGGCTAGTTAGGCTTCTTAATTCTTTCATAATACCCATATCTAAATCTCTATGAAACCATGAACCGAATGAACCGGTTGTTTGGTTAGAGTATCCATCATCACTTTCGGTATTAGCATTTTGTGCTATGTAATTAAAATTAACACCCAATGTTAAGCGAGAGCTTAGTTGAGCAGTAATATTTGCATTAAGTGTATGTTTTTTAAGATATTCAGTTGGTGCCAGACCTTTAATATCAAGGTTAGTATAAGAAACGCGCATATTTAAATTATCTGTAGCTTTTGAAAAGCTTACGTTGTTAGTTTTAGTAATACCTGTTTCCCAAAATTCACGAATATTATTTGGTTGAGCTGTTAATTTTGTTGTTTTAAACGCATACTCACTACCAGGATACCATGCATACCATGGAATATGTTCCTGACCTGCGATACGTGGGCCCCAGCTAGCATCATCCGAATAATCATGATAGTATTTACCATCTAAAGCTTTCCAGCCTTCTGGTTGCCCTGCTTTATAAGTATACTTAATAAAATCACCTGCAGCACCACCAGCATAAGAATTTTGATAATCTGGAGTAATATAAACATTATCGAACGTTATGCCAGAATTGATTTCAATTCCAATACCAGATGCACCTTTTTTTGCTTTTTTTAAGGTTATTACTATAGCACCGTTTGATCCATCAGGACCAAATAAAGCTGCAGCAGCCGGGCCTTGTAATACCGAAATATCTTCTACATCATCAGGATTAATATCAGCGCTACTTGGCATGATTGTACCGTCCACTACGTATAGTGCACCACCACCTACGCCAAATCCATTTTCACCACGCAAACGTACCACCGTTTCAGCTCCTAACTTAGCAACTGCCTGGCTACGAACCTGTACGCCAGCTACTTTACCGGCTAAAGCGTTATTTACATTTGATTGACGAATGGTATTAACCTGCTCTCCAGATATGTTTTGAACGCTTGAAGATGTACTTCTTGCTGTACGTTTTATACCGAAGGCAGTAGTTACAACCACCTCTTTTAAATCTGTTCCACCTTTTTCCAAAACAGTACTTAAAACACTTTGAGTACCTATAGGCACTTCCGTTGTTGTAAAGCTTGCTCCAGAAATAACTAATACGTTATTTGAATTAGCCCTAAGTGAATAAGCTCCATTGGCATCAGCTGAAACACCGGTATTGGTGTTTTTAATTTTTATAGTCGCAAAAGGAACTGAATTACCATCTGTATCAGTAACTTTACCGGTCACCACCCGGCTTTGCGCAAATGCCAACACCCCACAGAGCATCAACATTGTAAACAGTGACAAAATTCTTCTCATGTGCATTTAATTGAGTTTAATGATTTGTAAAAATAGGGGAAATTTCTTAATGTCAATAAATTGTTAAATTTATTTTTATATTACTTTCTAACATACAAAGACAAAATTATATTATAAATCGCTGCTTTACCTTAATAAATATATTAAAATTTATAGATAGCTTGTACTTTTAATTCTGTTTTAACGTTTCCCTTAATCTCATCTAATCCACTTCCAATAACAGTTTTATCATTATAAATGGTTTGCGCGTATTTTACCCAAATACTTAGTTTTTTATCCACATCATAGTTAATATTTATGTAATATATATGCCCCTTACCGTAAAAAATAGGTATAGAAAAATTATATAAAATATCATTTTCATAGGCATATAAGCGACTATTATAGCCTTCTGTTTCAAAATATTGAAGCCTTAAACTAACTGAATAGGGCTTAAGCATGGGTTTAAATAGGCAATCAAAGTATAACAAAAATCCCTGTTCGGCAGAAATACCCTTTTTATCAAACCATGTCATTTCAGTTCTTGTTCGCAGGGTAACAGCGCTATTTACTTTATAATTAATATGAATACGCCAATTTATTTTGGGCTGTTGTACAATGGTTGACAAAGTTAATAAATCAAAATTTGCATTGATTGCTTTAGATTTAGCACGGTACCTTGTATAAATTTCTAATTGTTTATTAGGCTTATAATTTAATTGAACTAAATAATCTGTGCCCGTTGAAGGAGCATCTACTCGGTAACGTAACCATGGAAATTTAAAAAAATCTGCATACGCTTCTATTCTACATGCGTCACTAGGTTTTATAGAAATGCCAGCATAAAAACCATTTTCGTTGTTAGGTAATGTGCTTTCTGTAAAAGCAGTTGCATAAAAAGAATTATATAATTTAGAAATATTACGATACAAAAAACTGAGATCCACATGAGAAGATGAACTTAGCATTATACCATTAATAAATGCTTTATCTAAGGTTCCTGTAAAAGCAAGTTCTCCAAAATAATGCAAGTTTTTATAGGTATAACTATAATCTATACTATAGTTACTAAACCTTTTACCAAAAAAAGTATATGCATGATACGGTATATCAGATTTTATTAAAGGAAACTTAAATTTATACTTAATACCGCTTATGGATAGATGCAGTTTTTTATTTTTATAAGAAAAATTTCCACCATAAGCAAATTGACTTTGCACCTGCTTATCAGCCAACTCACTTTTTGTACGATGATACCCCGATGTTTGTAATGCACTTACAAATTCATCTTGGCTTTGAGTAGTATCAACAACTCTGTTAGCATCAATATTTTTATACGATCCAAAAAAAGTAAACTGCCAATTATTTTTTTCAAGCGTAACGCCAATGCCTCTATGAAAATTAATTTCACCAGCTGAATTATAAGGCCGCAAAACATCTGCCTCCCTTTTAATATGAATAACATCTGAACTTTTTTTAAATTCCAAACTTTGCCATTGAGTTAGGCCCTGACCAATGTTTACTGTAAAATCGCCCAGGGCTAAAGATTTTATAATTCCAATTTTTTGAGAAAAAATATGTGCCGAATAAAAATCAAATCCATGTTTTTGTTTTCCTTTAAAAAATTGTTCGCCCGCATCCTTCTCTGCCAATATTCCATACTGGAAAATATTCTTATACAAATAAGTATATCTAAAAAAAAGTTTTTGTGGTGAGCCTGAATAAAAGTTAGTAGTTGTTGACGAATCTGATACATAACCTGTAGAAAGTTCAAACACCTGAGAGGTCCTTAGCAATATAAGATGATCGCCTTTTGACAACCTACTTTTAAAGGTATTTAATACCGTAACTTGTAAACTAACGTTAATATATGGCCTTATTTTTTCAATAGTACTTTTATCCCAGCCGGGTATCGACTGAAGTTCATACACATCAATTAATTTGCCAATTAGTGTACGATATAAAATAAAATGATGAATCTGAATAGAAGTAAGCATTCGAAGTTGAGATAATTCGAAAAAATCGGCTGTATTTAAGTTTATTGGATTTTGGATATACCGTAACAGTTGTTGTAAATAAGAATCATCTTCAATTATAATTTCTTCATTATTTTCAATACTATTTTCTAGCTGCTGTTCTGTAATAGATGTAATAGGCTCGTTTAACTGGGCATGCACATTCGCTAAAACAAAAAAAAATAATAGGTACAGTAAGGATATTTTCATTGCGTCTTTGTTTTAAAATAAATCATAAATAAAATGCCGGACGAAAACCCAAGTTGAGGATGATAGTTAGTAGAAATGTCTAAACGCATATTTTTCAGGCCAACGCCTGATCCTACATAGACTGTTCCAGATTCGCTAATAAATCCCGCTTTGGCAAAAAACTGTTTTACAAAATGATATTGAAAACCAGCAATAATATTCACTGCCTTATTTTCTTCTTTAATAATTTCGCCACAAATAAAAAAAATATCGGAAGCATCGTACCCCAAACCGAGTTTATAAACAGAAGCCAGTTTTTCTTCTTTATTTTTCCCAAGATTACCCCCAACTGGATTATATACATAAATTCCTGCATTAAAATGTTCTGAAAAATGAAGCATAGTGCCAATTTCAAAATTTATAGCCGATGCAGACCCATATGTAAGAATATGATATCCATAATAATTAAATTGTAGCCCTACATCAACTTTTTTACCTAATTTAAGTGCATAGGCCAGCCCTATTTTATTTTCTGTAAAATTTTTAAAGCCTGCATAATTTAATTGCAGTCCAAAATTTCCTAAATGAGTAGGAATGGATGCAGCCAATGTATATGCACTGGTTTCAGGCAGCATAAATCTACTTTGACCATAAACACCAATACTTGTATTTATTGCTTGTGCAAGGGAAGCCTGATTGCCTGTAAACGAAAAAGGATCGTTTTGTTTTTGACTATATGCAGACAGGCTTATATAAGGCTGGAAAAGATTATAACGCACAGATTGTGCAGTTACCAAAATCATTCCATTGCTGCAAAGCAGCAATGCAAAAATTGAAGTTTTCATGTTAGGGTCGGTTAGGGACTACCAAGGTAATAAAAATTGTATATGAAACAAATAATTTTGCATTTTTATTCATCAAATAGTTGTTTACTTTTGCGGTATGCAACTATTAGATGGTAAAATTGTATCTCAGGCAGTTAAAAATGATATAAAAGAAATGACATCTCTTTTTATCAATTCTGGAAAGAAAACGCCACATTTAGCTGCTATTTTAATAGGCAGTAATGGTGCCAGTGAAACTTATGTAGCCAGCAAGGTTAAGAATTGTGAAGAAGTTGGCTTTAAAAGCAGTCTAATTCGTTATGAAGAAAATATTTCAGAAGCGACATTAATTGCAGCCATTAATAAACTTAACTGCGATGAAGATGTTGATGGCATATTGGTTCAACTACCCTTACCCAAACAGATTAATGAAGAAAAAATAATCAACCTCATTAATCCAGATAAAGATGTAGATGGATTTCATCCGATGAGTATTGGAAAAATGGTTCAAGGATTACCTACTTTTATACCAGCAACGCCATATGGTATTTTACTAATGCTAGAATATTACCGAATTGAAACCAGTGGAAAGCATGCCGTGGTAATTGGCCGAAGTAATATTGTAGGCAGGCCAATCAGTATTCTGTTAAGTCGAAATACCTACCCAGGAAATTGTACAGTAACAGTATGCAATAGCCGCACTAATAGCTTAAAAGAAATTTGCTTGCAAGCCGACATTATTATTGTAGCATTAGGCATCCCCGAATTTTTAAAAAGTGATATGGTGAAAGAGAATGCAGTGGTTATAGATGTAGGAATTACCCGAGTAGTTGATGCATCCAAAAAATCAGGATTTGTCATAAAAGGTGACGTAGATTTTACAAACGTTGCACCAAAATGTAGATATATTACTCCAGTGCCAGGTGGTGTAGGACTAATGACCATAGCGGCTTTGTTAAAAAACACTTTTGCTGCCTGTAAAAATAAATACAGTTAATATTATTGCTTTTATTTCTTTTTGTAACTTACCTAAATAAATGAATCAAACAACACATACAAAATCTATTTTGCTTCCTATAATGGAACATTTTTACACGATTCAGGGGGAAGGATATCACCAAGGCAAAGCTGCGTATTTTATTAGATTAGGAGGCTGTGATGTGGGCTGTGTTTGGTGTGATGTAAAAGATAGTTGGGATGCGAACAAACATCCGATGCATAACATTGAAAGTTTAAAATTGAAAATTTTGGAAACCCCCGCACAAATAGTTGTTATTACCGGTGGGGAGCCCCTGATGCATAATTTAGATGAATTAACAGCCACACTTCAATCTGCTGGACTAAAAACACATATAGAAACATCAGGTGCGCATTCTTTAAGTGGTAAATGGGATTGGATTTGCCTTTCACCTAAAAAATTTAAAGCCCCCTTGCCACAAATACTACCCCTTGCAAACGAACTAAAAGTGGTAGTATATAATAACTCTGATTTTGAATGGGCCGAAAAATATGCAGACTTAGTATCACCTAGCTGTAACCTTTATCTGCAGCCAGAATGGGTTAAGACTAGCGAAATTACTCCCTTACTAATTGAATATATTAAACAAAACCCCGATTGGCAATTATCACTACAACTGCATAAGTTTATACAAGTTCCTTAAAAAAAATGTTATAATTCTATAACAAAATTAAAACAATATCCTTTTCGTTATAACTTCACTTTGTATTAATAGCCAGATAAAAACGAAAATAAAACTATGCGGATAATACTGTTTCATATTTTATTGCTTATTTCTTATATTGCCCAAGCGCAATGGTACGATCCGGAAAAAATAAATAAAAAAGCTGGAGAAATTTATGGTCAGGCCTACGAAGAAGCTAGAATACAAAATTATACTGCGGCGCTCAAACACTTGGATGAAGCACTTAAAATAGATTCAAATTTTGTAGATGTATTTTTATCTCGTGCCGGTATTTATGCTGATTTAAAAAACTATACCGCTTCAGTTGAAGATTTTGAAACGGGTTTAAAAATGGATTCTGTTTATTCAAAAACTTATTTACTCCCCTACTCTATTTCACTGGCTGGTATAGGAAAATTTAAAGAGGCTTTACTTGCAGTGGATGAATTTTTAGTAACCCCCAATTTAAATATACAAAGTATTAAAGCTGGTAATTATCGTAAAGCTGCTTATGCTTTTGCTATAAATTATGAAAAAACGCATGTGTACAAAGACTATATTTTTAAACCAATAAATTTAGGCAATAATATTAACACAAATAACCTAGAATATTTTCCATCCTTAACTATTGATGGCAGTAAAATGATTTTTACACGCAGAATTGCCAGTGATGAAGATTTTTATGAAAGTGATTTTGTTGATGGTAAATGGACCCCATCAAAACCACTCAGTGGAAAAGTAAATACAAATCTAAATGAAGGCGCACAAAATATTTCGCAGGATGGCCTGCTTTTAATTTTTACTGGCTGCAATTATCCCGAAGGCGAAGGCAGTTGTGATTTATACTTTTCGTTAAAAACAAATAATGACTGGAGTGAACCTCAAAATATAGGACCAATAGTAAATACTGATTTTTGGGAATCATCCCCATCATTATCGCCCGATAAAAGAGATTTATATTTTGCTAGTAGTATGGTCGGAGGCTTTGGTGGACGAGATATTTGGGTAACCCACCGATTGCTAAGTGGTAGGTGGAGCCGCCCCGAAAATTTAGGGGAGGCAGTGAACACTGTTGGCGACGAAAGCTGCCCTTTTATACATGCCGATAATGAAACGCTTTATTTTAACAGCAATGGACATGCAGGATATGGTATGACTGATTTGTTTTTAAGTAAAAAAGTTAATGATAGAAGTTGGACAGTAGCAGAAAACTTAGGCTATCCTGTAAATACAATTGACGACCAGGGCTCGCTGATAGTATCCGCTGATGGCAAAACTGCCTATTATGCAAGTGACGGAACTGATACCAAAGGTGGACTTGATTTGTACTCATTTGAATTAAGAGAAGATATTAGGCCGTTAAAAACACTATGGGTTAAAGGCAAAGTATTGGATAAAAAAACTGCCAAAGGCTTACCCTCATCAGTTGAATTAACTGATGTAAAAAACAATAATCTTATTAGTAAAATACAAACTGATGAAGACGGAAATTATCTACTTACATTACCCGTTGGAAAAAATTACAGCTTTAATGTAAACCGACATGGTTATTTATTTTATTCTGACAAATTCTCGCTTTTAAAAAATAACATAGACTCTATTTTTACTCTAAATATTGCTTTGCAAGCCATTGAAAAAGGTGCAGCTATTGTATTAAATAATATTTTTTTTGAAAGTGGTAAATCTGCATTACAAAATGAATCTAAATCAGAATTAGATAAATTGATAGCCCTATTAAGCGACAACTCAAATTTAAAAATTGAAATAGACGGGCATACCGACAATGTAGGACAGATAAAAGACAACCTATTACTTTCTACCAAGAGGGCAAAAGCAGTTGTAGAATACTTATTAAGCAAATCCATTAATAGCCAACGACTTACCTATAAAGGATTTGGTTCTACAAAACCGGTTGCTGATAACAGCTCCGAAACAGGAAGGACGTTAAACCGCAGAACAGAACTTTATATTATCAGTAATTAAATATTTGATTTATTATTGCGTTGTATTTCAATTTAATTCTGCATTACCCTATGCACAGCGATTTATTATACCAGATTGCCCTCACCCTTGTTCCTAATATTGGTGATGTACATGCTAAAGCATTGGTAAATATTTATGGCGATGCCCAATCCATTTTTAAAGCCAAGAGAAAGGACCTAGACCACATGGAAGGCATTGGAATCGTAAGAGCAAGATCTATAAAAAGTTTTACAGACTTTAGTCTTCCCGAAGCAGAAATAAAATTTATCGAAAAATATAAAATAACTCCACTATTTATAACAGATGACAATTATCCTAAACGTCTATTAAATTGTTACGACAGTCCTAGTTTGTTATATTATCGCGGCAATGCCAATTTAAATAATTCAAAAATAATTTCTATTGTCGGTACACGCAATAATTCTGATTATGGCAAATTAATTTGCGAAAAATTTATTGAAGAATTACAAGCTGAAAATATTTTAGTAGTAAGCGGACTTGCATTTGGCATTGATACCATAGCCCACAAAGCGGCACTAAAAAACAGACTACAAACAGTTGGAGTATTGGGCCACGGTCTTGATAGAATCTATCCTCAACAAAACAAAGTGCTTGCTAGGCAATTAACAGAGCAAGGAGGTTTACTCACTGAATTTATTAGCAACACAAATCCAGACAAGCAAAATTTTCCTAAACGTAACCGAATTGTTGCCGGTTTGTGTGATGCCGTAATTATTATAGAAAGTGGTAAAAAGGGAGGTTCGCTAATTACAGCTGAATTAGGAAATGGCTACAATAAAGATGTATTTGCTATACCTGGTCGCACCAATGATTCAAAAAGTGAAGGTTGCAATTATCTCATAAAAAATAATAAAGCTGCTTTAATAGATTCTGCAGATGATTTTTTAAGTATGATGAACTGGAAGCTAAGTGCCAAAACAGCAGTTAAAAAACAAAGAGAACTATTTATTGAATTACTGCCTGATGAAAAGGTAATTATAGCTATTTTACAACAACAAGAAATTATTCAAATTGATGAACTTTATTTTAAAAGTAAATTAAGTAGTAGCGCCATATCTACTGCCCTGCTGATGCTAGAAATGCAGGGCTTAGTTATTTCTTTACCTGGCAAACTGTATAAATTAGTTATATAAGTATTGCAAAAAATACCTTGCTGTTTAATTGTAGCGTAGCAAGAATTAAAATTTATCTAACAGTTTTTAACAAAAACATACTAAAAAATGCTATTTCCTCAAAGTACAATTTTAGGGAGGTTTGGTAGATTTGTTTTTTTATCTATCTTTGCCTATGGCAACAATAAATAAAGCTACAGCTAAAAGCAAATCCAATAAATTTTACGACGGCTTAACATTCGATGATGTTTTACTCGTGCCAGCCTATTCACAGATTTTACCCCGCGAGGTAAACATCAGTTCGCAACTTACTAAAACCATTACGCTTCAAGTACCCATGCTAAGTGCAGCTATGGATACGGTTACAGAAGCTTCGCTTGCAATTGCTTTGGCAAGAGAAGGTGGCTTGGGTATTTTGCATAAAAATATGCACATAGATCAACAGGCTGATCAAGTTCGTAAAGTAAAAAGAAGTGAAAACGGATTAATATTAGATCCTATGACTTTAAGTCCAGATGCTACTATTGGCAAAGCATTGCATTTAATGAGAGAAAATAAAATTGGAGGCATCCCTATTGTTGATGCAAATCATAAGCTAGTTGGTATACTTACCAACCGAGATCTTCGTTTTGAAACAAACTATAAGGAAAAAGTAAGTACTGTAATGACTAAGGAAAATCTCATTACTGCACCCGAGGGTACCGATTTAAAAAAAGCTGAACAGATTTTTAAAAAAAATAAAATTGAAAAATTACCAGTAGTTAATAAAGGCGGAAAATTGATTGGCCTTGTTACGTTCAGTGATATTTTAAAATTAAAATCTCACCCCCACGCCGTTAAAGATTCTTTTGGAAGATTATTGGTTGGAGCGGGTATAGGTATTACTGGCGATATTATGCAGCGGGTTGAAGCTTTGTACAATGCTGGTGTGGATGTAATTTGTTTAGATAGTGCCCATGGCCATACTAAAGGTGTAATTTATGCATTAAAAAATATTAAAAAAGCATATAAACATATTGAGGTAATTGCGGGCAATGTAGCAACAGGTGCTGGAGCAAAAGCTTTAGCCGATGCAGGCGCAGATGCAGTAAAAGTAGGTATAGGACCAGGTTCTATTTGCACCACGCGCATTGTAGCTGGCACAGGAATTCCTCAAATTACTGCAGTAATGGAAGCTGCAGCTGCTTTAAAAAATAAAAAAGTGAGTATTATTAGCGATGGAGGTATAAGATACACAGGAGATATGGTAAAAGCTATTGCGGCAGGGGCAAGTTGTGTAATGATGGGAAATGTTTTTGCTGGCACCGAAGAAAGTCCTGGAGAAACGATAATTTATGAGGGAAGAAAATTTAAACAATACCGCGGCATGGGTTCTTTAGGTGCTATGGCACAAGGAAGTAGTGATCGTTATTTTCAGGATGTGGAAGATGATATCAAAAAATTTGTACCAGAAGGTATTGAAGGCCGTGTTGCTTATAAAGGTTATTTACAAGAGGTTGTACACCAATTTACCGGTGGACTAAGAGCAGGCATGGGTTATTGTGGTGCTAAAAATATAAATGAATTGCAAAAGGCAAATTTTGTAAAAATTACTAATGCGGGAATGAGAGAAAGTCATGCACATGATATTGCGATTACGAAAGAAGCGCCAAATTATAGTAGATAAAAAGCATAGATAGCCTCTAAACTGTGAAATAGCTAACGTGTAGATTATTGTGAAGAGGATACTAATAAATGGATGGATTTATCCTGTATATCGTATTTGCCTTACCGCCTCCACGATAAAAATTATCTCTGTAAATTTGTACCCAATCAGCAATAATGAAAAAAATATTAAGCCTGCTTTTATTCATTAGCCTTATAGCAAATGGATGTAATAGTACATTTGCACAGGACAGCGCTCATCTTCGCATCTCCCTCATTACTTGCACGCCTGGTGAAGAGCTTTATTCAACTTTTGGACATAGTGCTTTTCGAATTTTTGACAGCAGCAGGGCCTTTAATGATGATTGGCAGGATGTAGTATACAACTATGGTACTTTTAATTTTGATGACCCTGGTTTTTATTTAAAGTTCGTACAAGGTAAATTATTATACTATGTATCTACCGAATCTTTTAAAGGCTTTAAAGAGCTTTATCAAACAACTAACCGAGGAATTGTAGAACAGGTTTTAAATTTAAGTGACGCTGATAAAATTATCATTCAACAAATGTTAAATAATAATTTAAAAGAAGAAAATAAGTTTTATAAGTACGATTTCTTTTTTAATAACTGCACAACTAGATTAAGAGATATTTTAAAAAAATACAACGATAATACTTTTTCGAAAACAGTTGTAATGCCTATAGGCAGTAAGTTTCGTCAGGCTATACACCAATATTTAGATAAAAATAATAAAGACTGGAGTAAGCTGGGTATTGATATTTTACTGGGTCAGCCCTGCGATGAAGTAATGACAGCAGAATACATGCAGTTTCTGCCAGATAATTTGAGGAAAAGTTTAGATACTACCAGTCCTAAAATAATTTCATCTTCACAGAACTTATACGCCGTAAAAGTTAATCCCGAAAAAAATAACTTTTTTACCCCTTTTGTAGTTTTTTCATTATTATCAATTTTTATAGTTTTAATCGGTTATACAAAAAACAACTTTGCACAGTTATTTCTACAAGGGTTTGATGGTTTATTTTTCTTTTTAATTGGAATATTGGGTGTTATTTTAATTTTTATGTGGATAGGCACAGATCACAGTATGACTAAAAATAATTACAATTTAATTTGGGCATGGCCAACGCATACCATCATGGCATTTTATGTAAACAGTAAAAAAATATGGGTAAAAAAAATTTTTAAGTTCACTGCAGTTACCTTAATAGCGGTTTTAATAAGTTGGCTATTTTTACCCCAGCAAATGCACAACGGATTAATACCTATTGTTTTATTATTAATTTACCGAAGTGCACAAAAATCGTTACCTACCGGA